>NZ_JBFRFV010000026.1:0-78031 GCF_052115005.1 Massilia sp. 2TAF26 | reverse complement strand
AAGTCGGTACCACCCCTTCCCATCCCGAACAGGACCGTGAAACGACTTTGCGCCGATGATAGTGCTGCAACCAGTGTGAAAGTAGGTTATCGTCAGGCTAATTATTCGCAGAAGCCCGCTCAATTCCTTGAGCGGGCTTTTTGCTTTTCCAGCCAAGATCCGGGCATTCTATCCGAGCAAATCGGCGGGCAGATAAAAGCAGGTTTTGTCCTGACCGGATTTTACGAAGACCCAAGCCGAATCCGCGCTTCGTGATCGACCATTACCTGCCGACCTTCCTCACCACGCAGGCCGGCAAACCCCGAGCGCTGAGGCTAGCGCTTGTGGTAAGTGCCGATCAGCTGCCCCTGCGCGAGCACATGCCCTTTCATCGCCTTTTCCAGCTCGGCCTTGGTTGGATGGCCGAGGTCCGGCAATTCCACATCCAGGGCGTAGAGCTTGTGCACATAGCGGTGCGTCCCCACCGGCGGGCAAGGGCCGCCATAGGCGCTCTTCTTCCAGTCGTTGAGGCCGGTGCGTGTGCCCGGCGGCAGGTCCGTGCCGCGCACGCTCGAGGGCAGGCTGGCCGCCGAGAGCGGGATGTTATACAGGACCCAGTGCACCCAGGTCATCTTGGGCGCCGCCGGGTCCGGTGCGTCGGGATCGTCGACGATCAGAGCGAAGCTTTTCGTTCCCGGTGGCGCGCCCGTCCACGACAGGGCGGGCGCGGTATCGGTTCCGTCGCAGGTGTGAATTGCCGGAATGTTGCCGCCGGCATCGAAGTCGGCCGAAACGAGTGACAGGCTCATGCTTTTCTCCTGACAGGACTGGATCTCTCCCTCGCTTCGACTCTATACCGCTCCGGCGCTTGCCGGCGCGAGGGATCAGGCTTGCGACAGCGGCGCCGAATCCTGGGTGGCGGCTTCCTCGGGTCGTTGCTTGCCGCGGCTGATGCTCTCGCCGTCGCTGCGGCGCAGGCGCCAGAACACGAAGGACGACAGCATCGTCGTGACTGCCAGCGTCAGGAAAGCGTGGTGCAGGGCCGAGGTCACCATCAACTGGTTGGTCTGCGGCACGCGGCCGAGGAACCAGGCCGTCACCAGCGAACCGCTCGCCAGTCCGAAACTCATCGACAGCTGCTGGAGGGAGCTGGCGATCGTGCTGGCCATGCTGGAATCCTGTTGCGGAACGTCCGCATAGGCTAGCGTATTCATGCTCGAGAATTGCAGCGAATTGAAGAAGCCCTGCAGCAGGCCGATGCCGGCGATCGCATACCAGGGCGTGCCCGGTCCCACCAGCGCGAATAGCGCGATCGTCAGGCCGATGCAGATGGTGTTCACGATCAGCACCTGGCGGTAGCCGAAGCGGGCCAGGACCCTGGGTGCGATCAGTTTCATGCCCATCGCCGCGGCTGCGGTCGGCATCATCAGGAGGCCGGACTGCCAGGCAGGCAGTTTCAGACCCAGCTGATACAGCAGCGGCAGCAGGAAGGGCAGGCCGCCGATACCCAGGCGGGTGATGAAACCGCCCAGCACCGCGATGCGGAAGGTGCGCACCTTCAGCAGCGCCAGGCGCAGCAGCGGGTGCTTGTGCTCGCTCGCATGCCAGGCATAGGCCGCCAGCAGGGCCACCGACAGGCCCAGCATCAGGACGATAGTCACGGTGTCGAGCGTGTGCTCGCCGAAGATCTCCAGCAGCCAGGACAGCAGGGCCGTACCCGAGCTGAACAGGATCAGGCCGATGGTGTCGAGCGGGCGCGGTTCGGCGCCCTTGTAATCCGGCATGTAGCGGTGCACGAGGAACAGGGCCAGCAGCCCGACCGGCACGTTGACGAAGAAAATCGCCCGCCACGAGGTCCAGTGCACGATCAGGCCGCCGACGGTCGGTCCGAGCAGGGGGCCGATCAGCGCGGGCAGGATCACGAAGTTCATTGCCCCCAGCAACTCGCTCTTGGGGAAGGTGCGGATGATGGCCAGGCGCCCGACCGGCATCATCATTGCGCCGCCAAGGCCCTGCAGCAGGCGCGCCACCACCATCATCTCGAGGTTGACCGACAGTCCGCACAGCACCGAGGCGAACGTGAAGATGGCGATTGCGATGCCGAACACGCGCCGGGTGCCGAAACGGTCGGCCATCCAGCCGCTCACGGGGATGCCGACGGCGAGGCTGAGGATATAGCAGGTAACGACGGACTTCAGGCTCAGTGGTGTGACCTGAAGGCTGGCCGCGATGCTGGGAACGGCGGTGTTGACGATGGTGGCGTCGAGCTGCTCCATGAACAGGGCAGTCGCCACCAGCCAGGGGAGGTAACTTTTGACGTTGCTGGTATCGGTCATTGGACGATTGTCACATAAATCGCCCTGGGCCGACGCAGGGGTCAGAGCCCGGTTTTCGCGGGTGGGCTCTGACCCCGGTGTTCAGCCGATACACCATTAGTAATGGTAAGCAGCTTTCACCATCAGCAGGTTCACGCCACCGTTCGGATGCTTGATGCCGCCGTTCGAGTAGTGCTGCAGGCGCGCGCCCAGTTCCCACTTGTTGGCGAACACGTAGCCGAC
The DNA here is from genome assembly GCF_052115005.1 of Massilia sp. 2TAF26. Taxonomy (NCBI): domain Bacteria; kingdom Pseudomonadati; phylum Pseudomonadota; class Betaproteobacteria; order Burkholderiales; family Oxalobacteraceae; genus Massilia; species Massilia sp. 2TAF26. Next base: position 75,494 of record NZ_JBFRFV010000026.1, on the reverse strand, counting down.
GCCGACGTGGTCCGCGAATTCATAGGCGGTCGACAGCTGGCGGTGGGTGTTGCGGTACACATCCGAAAACAGGGCGGCGCCGATGCCGGCGTCGGCGTAGAAGCCGAGTTTGTCATCGGCTTCCCAGCGGAACACCGGGGTGATGCCGATCACGGCCAGGTTGTGGCGCTTGCCCGGCACGTCCAGCCACTGGTTGGCGCGCCAGTAGGCGATGTTGGCATCCCAGTAGCCCGACAGGTGGTGGCCGCTGGTAGCGAACCAGTTCTTGTTCCAGTCTTTCTGGGCCGACAGGCGCAGCACCTGCACGTGCTCGCCGCCGCCAGCTTCCACGGCGTAGGAGTCGACCAGGCCGTTCTGGGCGTGGCCTGCCTGTGCGGCGAACAGGGCGGCGGCTGCGGCCATCGAGGTCGCGATTTTCTTAGCGGAGAACATCTTTTTTATTTCCTTTCGATTGACGAATCCCGCTATTTTAGCGAGATGTGGGTTTTGGCGTGGCCTGTCCATCAATTGTTAGAATCGAACGATCTGCACAACGAGACCACCATGACACTTCCGACCCTGGCATTCCTCGGCATCGGCCTGATGGGCAAGCCGATGGCGACCCGGCTGGCGCAAGCCGGCTATCCTCTTCACGTCTGGAACCGTTCGCCGGCCAAGGCCGAGGCCTTGCGCGGCGTCGGCGCCATCCCCAGGCAAGACCTGCACGACGCGGTGCGCGATGCCGATATCGTGATCACCATCCTGGAAGCGGGACCGGTGGTCGGCCAGGTGCTGGCCGCCGCGCTGCCCGCGCTGAAACCCGGCGCGCTGTGGATCGACATGAGTTCCACCCGGCAGGACGAAGCCCTGGCCTTCCATGCACAGTTGCAGAAAGCCGGCTGCCGTTTCGTCGATGCGCCGGTGTCCGGCGGCGTGGTGGGCGCGGAGGCGGGCAAGCTGGCCATCATGGCCGGCGGCGATGCGGCCGATTTCGCGGAAGCCGCGCCCGTGCTCGAAAAGATGGGCTCGGCCACCCTGGTCGGCCCGGCCGGCAGCGGCCAGGTCGCCAAGCTGTGCAACCAGCTGATCGTCGGCGCGACCATCAATGTGGTCGCCGAGGCCCTGTTGCTGGCCCAGGCCGCGGGCGCCGATCCGGCCGCCGTGCGCGAGGCGATCCGCGGCGGCTTTGCCGGCAGCCGTGTGCTGGAAGTGCATGGACAGCGCATGCTGGAGCGGAACTTCGTGCCGGGCGGGCAGGTGAAAACCCAGCTCAAGGATCAGCGCAATATCCTGGCCGCAGCGGGGGAGGTGGGCGTGAAGCTGCCGGTGACCGAGTTGGTGACGCGGCAGTACGAGACGATCGAGGCGGATTTGCCGACCGCCGATCATGCGGCGGCCTTGATTGCGTTGGAGAGGTTGAATCCGGGGAAGCGTGTTGGCGCCGGGGCGGACACGCTGCCGGAGTAGCGAGCAAACCTGGGGGATAGTGCCGGGGCACTATCCCGCCTTCGCGGGGCGACGAACTTAGGCCGGAGGCAAGCTCATCTCGGCCAACCTCACCCAGTAACTGGCCCCGATCGGCAACAGCTGATCGTTGAAGTCATAGCTGCCATTGTGCAGCTGGCAAGGGCCGAGGCCATGGCCGCCGGCGCGGTGGGCGCCGTCGCCGTTGCCGAGGAAGACGTAGCAGCCCGGCTTGGCCTGCAGCATGAAGGCGAAGTCCTCGGCGCCCATGGTCGGCTCCACGTTGGCGTCGACATTGTCTTCGCCGACCACCGCCTTCATCGCCTCGACCGCGAAGGCCGTCTGTTCCGGATGGTTCACCAGCGGCGGGTAATTGCGCTTGAACGAGAAATCGACGCTCGCATTGAAGGCCGCGCAGACGCCCTGCGCAATCTCGCCCATGCGGCGCTCGACCAGGTCGAGCACTCCGGTGGTGAAGGTGCGCACGGTGCCGACCAGTACCGCTTCGTCGGGGATCACATTGGTGGCGCTGCCGGCGTGGATCTGGGTGATCGACAGCACGGCGGTATCCAGCGGGTTCTTTTCGCGCGAGATGATGGTCTGCCAGCTTTGCGCGATCTGCACCGCCACCATCACCGGATCGATGCCGCGGTGCGGCTGCGCGGCGTGGGCGCCCTTGCCCTTCACGACCGCGCGGAACTCGTTACTGGATGCCATCATCGGGCCGGCGACCACGCCGAACTTGCCGGCCGCCATACCCGGCCAGTTGTGCAGGCCATACACGGCATCCATCGGGAAGCGTTCGAACAGGCCGTCGTCCATCATGCGGCGGGCGCCGGCACCGCCTTCTTCGGCCGGCTGGAAAATCAGGTACACGGTGCCGTCGAAGTTGCGGTTCTGCGACAGATAGTGGGCTGCGCCCAACAGCATCGTGGTATGGCCGTCATGGCCGCAAGCATGCATCTTGCCGGCATGGCGCGACGCGTGCTCAAATGTGTTGAGCTCCTGCATCGGCAGGGCATCCATGTCGGCGCGCAGGCCGATTGCGCGTTCGGACGGGCCGTTCTTGATGATGCCGACCACGCCGGTGACGCCAAGGCCACGGACCACAGGGATGCCCCATTCGGTCAGGCGGGCTGCCACGACATCGGCGGTGCGCTGTTCTTCGTAGCAGAGTTCGGGATGTGCGTGAATGTCGCGGCGGATGGTCTCGAGTTCCGCCTGGTGCGCGAGGATAGGTTCGACAAGTCTCATTCTGTTCTCCCTATACATGTTTTCAACTATTGTAGCCCTTCCGAAGCCGCCACGGCCAGTGCCGTCACAGGGGCCGCAGGAATCGTCTAAACTATTGGTTTCTCGACGTTTTTCCCCGGATCCGATTCCATGACCAAGACCCTTGTCAAGGCCACCTGCCCGCACGACTGCCCCGATACCTGCGCCATCCTCGTCACCGTGGAGGACGGCGTCGCAACGGAGGTCAAGGGCGATCCGGATCACCCGACCACGGCCGGGGTGCTGTGCACCAAGGTTTCGCGCTACATCGACCGCACCTATCATGCGGACCGCCTGCTGTACCCGATGCGCCGCGTCGGCCGGAAGGGCGAAGGGAAATTCGAGCGCATCAGCTGGGAGCAGGCCCTCGACGAGATCGCGGCGCGCCTGGCGCCGATCGCGGAACGCGACCCGCAGGCCATCCTGCCCTACAGCTATTGCGGCACCATGGGCCTGGTGCAGGGCGAGGCGATGGCGATGCGCTTCTTCAACAAGGTCGGCGCCTCCTTCCTCGATCGCACCGTGTGCGCGACCGCCGGCACGACCGGCTACAAATACACCATCGGTGGTTCGATCGGCACCGACATCGAACAGTTCCAGGACGCGAAACTGATCCTGATCTGGGGCGGCAATCCGATCGCCTCGAACCTCCACTTCTGGATGCGCGGGCAGGAAGCCAAGCGCCGCGGCGCGAAGCTGATCGCGATCGACCCGTATCGCTCCCTGACGGCCGAGAAGTGCCATCAGCACATTGCCGTCCTGCCGGGCACGGACAGCGCGCTGGCGCTGGGCATGATGCACGTGCTGGTCAAGGAAAACCTGCTGGACCACGACTACATCGCCCGCCACACCCTGGGCTTCGGCCAGCTGAAGGACCGCGTGGCCGAATGGACGCCGGAACGCACCGCCGAAACCTGCGGCATTAGCGCCGAGGAAGTGGTGAACCTGGCGCGCGAGTACGGCGACACCGCGATGCGCGGCGAGCCGGTGGCGATCCGCATGAACTATGGCCTGCAGCGCGTACGCGGCGGCGGCATGGCGGTACGCAACATCGCCTGCCTGCCGGCCCTGGTGGGCGCCTGGCGCCATCCGGCCGGCGGCGTGCAGCTGTCGACCTCGGGCTCCTTCCCGTCGAACAAACTGGCGCTGCAGCGCCCGGACCTGCTGCGCGGCCGTATCCCGCGCACCATCAACATGAACACCATCGGCGACGACCTGCTGAAGGAGGCGTCCCCAAGCTTCGGTCCGAAGATCGAGGCCGTGATCGTCTACAACGCGAACCCGGTGGCGATCGCGCCGGACTCTTCGAAGGTGCAGCGCGGCTTCGAGCGCGAAGACCTGTTCACCGTGGTGCTGGAACACTTCCAGACCGATACCGCCGACTACGCGGACATCCTGCTGCCGGCCACCACCCAGCTCGAGCACGTCGACGCCCACCTGGCTTACGGCCACCTGTACATGATGGCGAACAACGCGGCGATCGCGCCCCTGGGCGAGGCCAAGCCGAACACCGAGATCTTCCGCCTGATCGCCAGGCGCATGGGCTTCGACGACCCGGCCTTCAGCGAGACCGACGACGAACTCGCGGCCCAGGCCTTCGACAAGAAGAACGCGCGCGCCGTGCACTTCGACTGGGAATCGCTGAAGCGCACCGGCTGGAGCAAGCTGAACATGCCGGCCGCGCCCTTCGCGAAAGGCGGCTTCCCGACCCCTTCCGGCAAGTGCGAGTTTTATAGCGAGTCGATGCTGGCGGACGGTCTCGATCCGCTGCCGACCTATATTCCGAATTACGAATCCGTGGCATCCAATCCCGAACTGGCAGAGAAATATCCATTGGCGATGATTTCTCCGCCGGCCAGGAACTTCCTCAACTCAAGCTTTGTCAATGTCCAGAGCCTCCGCGCCACGGAAGGTGAACCTCACCTGGACATCCATCCCGTCGACGCCGCAAGCCGCGGCATCGAGCACGGCGAGATGGTGCGCATCTTTAATGACCGGGGCTCGTTCGTCGCGCGAGCCCGTGTCACGCCCAAGGCGCGGGCCGGCCTCGTGGTCGGCCTGTCGATCTGGTGGAAAAAGCTCGCCAGCGACGGCAAGAACGCCAACGAAGTAACCAGCCAGCGCCTGACCGACATGGGCCGGGCGCCGACTTTCTACGACACGCTGGTGCAGGTGGAGAAAGCATGACCACCAGCCGCACCATGAACCTTTTGACACATGAAACTTTCGCGAATCGCCCCGCGGCTCCGCGCCGTGCTCCTGGCGGGCACGGCGGCGGGGCTGCTGGCCAGCTGCTCCACGCTGAACTACTACTCGCAGGCGGCCCAGGGCCAGCTTGAACTCCTGTCGGACGCCCGTCCGATCGACGACTGGATCGCCGACCCCGGCACCAGCTCCAAACTGCGCCTCCGCCTGGAGACGGCGCGCCAGATCCGCCGCTACGCTGTTAGCGAAATGTCATTGCCAGATAATGACAGTTATAAAAAATACGCCTCCCTGAAACGCCCTTACGTGCTGTGGAACGTGGTCGCCACGCCCGAGCTGTCGCTGCGGCCCCTGCAATGGTGCTTCCCGGTGGCCGGCTGCGTGAACTACCGCGGCTACTACAACAAGGATGCCGCCATGACCTACGCCAAGGAGCTGAAGGCGGACGGCAACGACGTCGAAGTCGGCGGCGTGCCGGCCTACTCGACCCTGGGCTGGTTCAGCGATCCCCTGATCTCCACCTTCATCAACTACCCGGATGCCGAACTGGCGCGCATGATCTTCCACGAACTGGCGCACCAGATCGTGTACGCGCAGGGGGATTCGCAGTTCAACGAATCCTTCGCCAGCACCGTGGAAGAGGTGGGCGTGGAACACTGGATGGAGCGCTTCGGCAACCAGGCCATGCGCGACAGCTATGCCCGCTACAAGAGCCGCAAGCACGACTTCCTGACCCTGCTGCTCAAGTACCGCAAGGCGCTCGAACAGAACTACGCCGTGGTCGACCGCAGCGACGACGAGAAGCGCGCGGTCAAGGCGCGCCTGTTCCAGGAACTGAAGGACGAGTACCAGGTCCTGAAGGGCAACTGGGGCGGCTATGCCGGCTACGACCGCTTCTTCGAACAGCCGTTGTCGAACGCCCACCTGGCCTCGATCGCGACCTACGAGGACTTCGTGCCGGCCTTCCGCGCCATGCTCAAGCGCGACGGCAACTTCCCGGCCTTCTACAAGTCGGTCAAGCGCCTGGCCGAGCTGGACCGCTCGGATCGCCACCGCATCCTGAAGACCCTGGCGCCGCCGGTGTCCACGGCGCCGCTGATGGTGCAGCGCAGCGAGGCGCCACCTATGGTCGGGCACTAGAATTCGTGTTCGAATTGCTTTAAAAGTGCTTGCTATCGGGCGCGCTGCCCGATAGCATCATGAAAGCAAACACAGCACGACCGTGCGTTTTTTTCGGTTGGGCGGCCCACACAGAAAAAATACACTGGAGACAGGCACCCGATGGACAAGATTTGGCTCAAGTCGTACCCACCCGGCGTCCCCGCTGAAATCGATCCCGACCAGTACGGCTCCCTCGTGCAGCTGCTGGAAGAGTCGTTCCAGAAGTACGCCGCGAACAACGCCTTCGTCTGCATGGACAAGTTCCTCACCTATGCGGAACTGGACGCGATGTCGAAGCGCCTCGCGGCCTGGCTGCAGAGCCGCGGCATGGCCAAGGGTGCGCGCGTGGCGGTGATGATGCCGAACGTGCTGCAGTATCCGGTGGCGCTGGCCGCCATCCTGCGCGCCGGCTATACGGTCGTGAACGTGAATCCGCTGTACACGCCGCGCGAGCTGGAGCACCAGCTGAAGGACTCGGGCAGCGAAGCCATCATCGTGCTCGAGAACTTCGCGCACACGCTGCAGCAGGTGATGGGCAAGACCCCGGTGCGTCACGTGGTGGTGGCGAGCATGGGCGAGATGCTGGGCGGGGCCAAGGGCATGCTGGTGAACTTCGTGGTCCGCAACGTCAAGAAGATGGTGCCGGACTACTCGCTGCCGAGTAGCGTGCGCTTCAAGGATGCGCTGGCGCAGGGCGCGAAGATGCCCTTCCAGCCGGCCCAGCTGAAGAACACGGACGTCGCCTTCCTGCAGTACACCGGCGGCACCACCGGCGTGTCGAAGGGCGCGACCCTGACGCACCGGAACGTGATCGCCAACCTGCTGCAATCGGAGGCATGGTCCTCGGTGGCGATGAGCCGGCCGCCGGCGGTCGAGCATCCTGTCATCGTGTGCGCGCTGCCGCTGTACCACATCTTCGCGCTGACGGTGTGCGCGCTGTGGGGCATGCGGGTGGGGGCGCTGAACATCCTGATCCCGAATCCGCGCGACATCCCGGGCTTCATCAAGGAGCTGGCCAAGTACAAGTTCAATGCGCTGCCGGCGGTGAATACGCTGTACAACGCGCTGGTGAACCATCCGGACTTCAGGCACCTGGACTTCTCGGGTCTGAAGCTGGCGAACGGCGGCGGCATGGCGGTGCAGCAGGCGGTCAACGACCAGTGGAAGGCCATCACCGGCACCCACATCATCGAGGGTTACGGCCTGTCGGAGACCTCGCCGGTGGCCACCGCGAACCGCTGCGACATCTCGTCCTTCACCGGCACGATCGGCCTGCCGATCCCGTCGACCGAGGTGGCGATTCTGGACGACGACGGCAAGGAACTGCCGATCGGCAGCGTCGGCGAGATCGCGATCCGCGGTCCGCAGGTGATGGCCGGCTACTGGAACCGTCCGGACGAAACGGCCAAGGTCATGACGCCTGACGGCTTCTTCAAGTCGGGCGACGTCGGCGTGATGGACGAGAACGGATACGTGAAGATCGTCGACCGCAAGAAGGACATGATCCTGGTCTCGGGCTTCAACGTCTATCCGAACGAACTGGAAGGCGTGATCGCCGCCCACCCCGGCGTGCTGGAGTGCGCGGTGATCGGCGTGCCGGACGAGCATTCCGGCGAAGCGGTCAAGGTCTTCGTGGTCAAGAAGGACCCGAACCTGACGGCCGAGCAGCTGATGGACTACTGCAAGCGCGAGTTCACCGGCTACAAGAAACCGAAGTACATCGAATTCCGCAGCGAGCTGCCGAAGACCAACGTCGGCAAGATCCTGCGGCGCGCATTGCGCGAGGAAAAGCAGGCAGCATAAAGATAGGCATGAACCCGTCGTCCCCGCGCAGGCGGGGACCCAAGGCAGAACTTGGGTCCCCGCCTTCGCGGGGAGTCATTTTTGGCAGTGCTAAAAATGACAAAAGCGGAGAGTTAAATTGATTAGAAAGATAGGCAATAACATGGACAAATTCTGGCTGGAGTCGTACGAGACGGGCGTACCGGCGGAGATCGACTGGACGCAATACCGTTCCCTCACGCACCTGCTGGAGGAAGCCTTCCGCAAGTACGCGGACCGCAAGGCCTATGCCTGCATGGGCAAGTCCATGACTTTCGCCGAACTCGACAAGCTGTCCGCCCAGATGGCGGCGTGGCTGCAGAGCCGCGGCCTGCAGCCGGGCGCGCGCGTGGCCATCATGCTGCCGAACGTGCTGCAGTATCCGGTGGCGATGGCGGCCATCCTGCGCGCCGGCTACACCATCGTCAACGTCAACCCGCTGTACACCGCGCGCGAGCTGCAGCACCAGCTGAACGACTCGGGCGCGGAAGCCATCGTGGTGCTGGAAAACTTCGCCCACACGGTGGCGGAAGTCGTCGGCCAAACCAAGGTCAAGCACGTCATCGTCGGCACCATGGGCGACCTGCTCGGCGCGAAGGGACTGATCGTCAACTTCGTGGTCCGCACCGTCAAGAAGCTGGTGCCGGCATGGTCGATTCCGAACGCGGTGCCGTTCAAGCGCGTGCTGGCGGAAGGCGCGCGCCAGACCCTCAAGCCGGTCCAGGTCGGCCATGACGACGTCGCCTTCCTGCAGTACACCGGCGGCACCACCGGCGTGTCGAAGGGCGCGGTGCTGCTGCACAAGCACGTGATCGCCAACGTGCTGCAGAACGAAGCCTGGTTCGCCCCGACCCTGGCCAAGGCCGGCGCCGACCTGCAGTTCGTGTGCGCGCTGCCGCTGTACCACATCTATGCGCTGACCGTCTGCGCCCTGCTGGGCCTGCGCGTGGGCGGCATGAACCTCCTGATCCCGAACCCGCGCGACATTGGCGGCTTCATCAAGGAACTGCGCAACTACCGCATCAACGTCTTCCCGGCCGTGAACACCCTGTACAACGGCCTGCTGAACCACCCGGACTTCGCCAGCCTCGACTTCTCCGGCCTGCTGGTCTGCCCGGGCGGCGGCATGGCGGTGCAGAAGCCGGTGGCGGACAAGTGGCTGCAGGTCACCGGCACCCCGATCGTCGAGGGCTATGGCCTGTCCGAGACCTCGCCGGTGGTCGCCGCCAACCGCTGCGACATCACGGGCTTTACCGGCACCATCGGCCTGCCGATCCCGTCGACCGAGATTCGCATCCTCGACGAAGCCAGCCAGGAAGTCCCGTTCGGCACCGCCGGCGAAATCGCCGTGCGCGGCCCGCAGGTGATGGCCGGCTACTGGAACCGACCGGACGAAACCGCCAAGGTCATGACCGCGGACGGCTTCTTCAAGACCGGCGACATCGGCATCATGAACGAGCAAGGCTACATCAAGATCGTCGACCGCAAGAAGGACATGATCCTGGTCTCGGGTTTCAATGTGTACCCGAACGAGGTCGAGGAAGTCGTGGCAAGCCACCCGGGCGTGCTGGAAGTGGCCTGCGTGGGCGTGCCGGACCAGCATTCGGGCGAGGCGGTCAAGCTCTACGTGGTCAGGAAGGACAAGGCGCTCACCAAGGAAGAGCTGATGGCCTTCTGCAAGGAGCAGCTGACCGGCTACAAGCGTCCGAAGTACATCGAGTTCCGCGAGACGCTGCCGAAGACCAATGTGGGCAAGATCCTGCGGCGTGAGTTGCGGGATGAGAAGCAGCCGGCGTAACAAACCCCGTCATCCCCGCGAAAGCGGGAATGACGGCTAGCCGTTCACCACCTCCACCCCAGCCTTCCCATCCACCACCCTGAAAGCCGCCAGCTCCCGCTGCGCGGTCTTCGGATCCCGCACCTCATCCAGCCCCATGAAGCGCGACCGCGTCTCGCTGGGCGTTACCTCCAGCAGCATGTAGCCGCGCCTGTCGCTGCGCCCGAACTTGATGTGGGGGTTCATTTCGACGTATTGCGCGGTGCGCTGCTGCGGGCGCGAGCTCGAGGTGACCGAGGTGCCGACGAACTCGGTGGCGATCACCGGATTGTCCTTCGATGCCGGGCGCTTGAAATCCGCACGCAGTTCGGTGGCGTAGAAGGTGTGGACGTCGCCGCCCAGCACCAGCGGATTGGCGGCCCGTGAACCCGCCAGGGTGTCCAGCAGCCGCCGGCGCGCGACCGGATAACCGTCCCAGCCATCGGTCCAGAAGCGCCCGCCGTCGCTGCCTGCGATCGGCACCTGGGTCGACTGCGCCATCAGGGTCTGCTGGGCCAGGATGTTCCAGCGCGCCCTCGAGCTTTGCAGGCCGTCCTGCAGCCAGGCTTCCTGTTCCCTGCCCAGCATGCTGCGCGACGGATCCAGCAGGGCAGGGCAGGCGCGCGGGCCCACGGAATTCGAGCCGCCCCGGCCCGGCTTCGGGCAGGCTTCGTAGGCGCGGTACTGGCGGTCGTCCAGCACGTGGAAGCGCGCCAGGCGCCCCCAGTCGTAGCGCTGAACCATGCGTACATTCGCAAAGCTGCGAGGCGGCGGCAGGCGCAGCGGCATGTGCTCGTAGAAGGCCTGGTAGGCCGCCGCGCGGCGCGCCGCGAAATCGCTCGAGAGCCGTTCGTCGCGGTCGGCGGCGTAGTCGTTGGCGACTTCGTGGTCGTCCCAGGTCACGATCCAGGGCGCCGCCAGGTGGGCCGCCTGCAGGTCCGGGTCGCTCTTGTACTGGGCGTAGCGCTGGCGGTAGCTCGCCAGGTCGAAGGATTCGTTCTGGCGCACCGCGCGTTGCGGATGCTGGAGCTGGAAAGGGCCCCATTCGTAGATATAGTCGCCGAGGAAGGCGACCAGGTCGGGCTGGGCCTCGGCGATGTAGCGGTGCGCCGCATAACTGCCGAATTCCCAGTGCTGGCAGGAGGCCACCGCCAGCTTCAGCATGTCGGGCATGCTGCCGGCGCTTGGGGCGGTGCGGGTGCGGCCGACCGGGCTGACGGCGTCGCCGAACAGGAAGCGGTACCAGTACCAGCGGCCAGGCTCCAGGGCCGTCACGTTCACGCGCACGCTGTGCGCCAGCTCCGGCGTGGCGATGACGCTGCCCTTGGCCGCGATCCTGCGGAAGCCTTCGTCCTGCGCGACTTCCCAGCGCAGCGGCACCGCCAGCCTGGGCGCCGAATTCGCATCCAGCGGATCGGGCAGGATGCGGGTCCAGAGGATCACGGAATCGGGCAGCGGCGAACCGGAAGCGACGCCCAAGCTGAACGGATAGCCGGCTGCGTTCGATGGCGCCGCGTGCAGTACCGAGGGACCAGCGGCGGTGAAGGCCGCGGCCAGGCGCGCCGCATCCAGCAGGAACAGGCGGCGCGACGGCATCAGTCTCTTATTCTGCGATCAGGGATTCGAGCGGCGGCAGCTGGCGCGGCTTGCGGTCCGGGCCGGTGGCGACATAGGTGAGGGTGGCCTCGGTGACTTTCACGACATTGGTCTGCAGGCGGTTACGTTCGGCGTAGACTTCGACGTAGACCGTGATCGAGGTATTGCCGACCTTGACGATGTCGGCGTAGAAGGACAGCAGGTCGCCGACGAAGACCGGATTCTTGAACAGGAAGGAGTTGACGGCGATGGTGGCCACGCGGCCGTTCGCGCGGCGCACGGCCGGCAGCGAGCCGGCGACGTCGACCTGTGCCATGATCCAGCCGCCGAACACGTCTCCATATACATTGGCGTCGGACGGCGCCGGCATCATCCGCAGCACTGGCATCTTTCCTTCAGGCAGGCGGGTGGTGGAAAGGGTCTGGTTTTCTGGCTGGGTCATCTTGAAATCTCGGTAAAAAGTTGGGACTCGAAAACCGTCGCGAGCGGCCGCAGTTTCGGTTGAGAAGCGCAGCTGTACTTGAGTACAGCGAGCATCGCAGACCGAAAATGCAACGTGTAGCAGGTTTTCGAGCTCCCAAACGCTACAATCGTCCCAGATTGAACCATAAATAAAGAATCTCTGTCATGCGACGCACTCCCGCAAGCTCCTCCCTTCCATCGCCCGCCGACCCGGCTGCCCGCCGCAACGACTGGGCCGTGATCGGCACCTTGATGCCCTATTTGTGGGTCTACAAATGGCGCGTGATGGCCGCGCTGGTCTGCCTGATCGGCGCCAAGGTGGCGAATATCGGCGTGCCGCTGGTGCTCAAGAATATCGTCGACAGCCTCAGCATCTCGCCCACCCATCCTTACGCGCTGCTGGTGCTGCCGCTCGGCGCCCTGTTCGCGTATGGCGCGCTGCGCTTCTCGACCACGCTGTTCACCGAGTTGCGCGAATTCCTGTTCGCGCGCGTGACCCAGCGCGCGGTGCGCACCATCGCACTGAAGGTGTTCCGCCACCTGCACGCGCTGTCGCTGCGCTTCCACCTGAACCGCCAGACCGGCGGCATGACGCGCGATATCGAACGCGGCACGCGCGGCGTCAGCTCGCTCGTGTCGTATTCCTTGTTTTCGATTTTGCCGACCCTGGTCGAGATCACGCTGGTGCTGGGCTACCTGGGGGCGCGCTACGACAAGTGGTTCTCGATCATCACCGGGGCGGCGCTGGTCACCTACATCACCTTCACCATCGTCGTCACTGAATGGCGCACCCACTTCAGGCGCACGATGAACGAGCTCGATTCGAAGGCCAACACCAAGGCCATCGACTCGCTGATCAACTACGAGACCGTCAAGTACTTCGGCAACGAGGACTACGAAGCCAAGCGCTACGACGCAGGACTGCAGGACTACGAGCGCGCCGCCGTGCGTTCGCAGACCTCGCTGTCCTTCCTGAACTCGGGCCAGTCGCTGATCATCGCCGCCGCCGTCACCGCCATCCTGTGGCGCGCTACCGCCGGCGTGATCGACAAGACCATGACCCTGGGCGACCTGGTGCTGGTGAACTCCTTCATGCTGCAGCTCTACATTCCGCTCAACTTCCTGGGCGTGATCTACCGCGAGATCAAGCAGAGCCTGGCCGACATGGAGCGCCTGTTCGGCCTGCTGGAGCAGAACCGCGAAGTGGCCGATTCGCCGGATGCGAAACCGCTGGCCACGCGCGGCGCCCAGGTCGCGTTCTCGCACGTCGAATTCAGCTACGACCCCAAGCGCCAGATCCTGTTCGACGTCGACTTCACGATCCCGGCCGGCACCACCACCGCCGTGGTTGGCCACAGCGGCTCGGGCAAGTCGACCCTGTCGCGCCTGCTGTTCCGCTTCTACGACGTGCAGCAGGGCGCGATCAGCATCGACGGCCAGGACATCCGCAAGGTGACCCAGGATTCGCTGCGTCACGCGATCGGCATCGTGCCCCAGGATACGGTGCTGTTCAACGACACCATTGAATACAACATCGCCTACGGCCGTCCCGGCGCCAGCCGCGAGGACATCGTGGCGGCGGCGCGCGCAGCCTCCATCCACGACTTCATCGAAAGCCTGCCCGATGGCTATGCGACAATGGTGGGTGAGCGCGGCCTGAAGCTGTCCGGCGGCGAGAAGCAGCGGGTCGCGATCGCGCGTACGCTGCTGAAGAATCCGGCGATCCTGATCTTCGACGAAGCGACGTCGGCGCTGGACTCCCGCGCGGAGCAGGCGATCCAGGCGCAGCTGAAGGAAATCGCGAAGCAGCGCACCACGCTGGTGATCGCGCACCGCCTGTCGACCATCGCCGACGCGCACCAGATCCTGGTGCTCGACCATGGCCGCATCGTCGAACGCGGCACGCACGGACAGCTGATCGCGCAGAACGGCTTGTATAAACAGATGTGGGACCGGCAGCTGGCAAGGCAGGACGAAGACCTGGCCTCGCCTCCTTTGGCCCTCGAACAGGATTAAGAAAGACAAACATGGAAAACCAGATCGTCGAGATCGACATGAAGGAGGTCGGCCACGGCAATCCGGCCTGGATCGCCGCGCTGGAAGCGGGGAAGGTGCTGTACTTCCCGAACTTCGGCGAGCACGGTTTCGCGCCCCAGAAGGAAGAGCTGGCGCTGTTTCGCGAAGACATCCGCGACCCCAAGATCCGCAACATCAGCCTCGACCCTGCTGGCCGGCTGAAAGGCGTGATCGGCGACGACGCCACGCAGGCGCTGGCCGCCGGCATGATCGGCCGCTTTCGCGCCCAGGCCGAGGGCCTGCTGGGCAACCTGGTGCCGCGCTACGGCGAGCACCTGCGCCGCGGCTCGGTCAGCTTCCGTCCGTCGAAGGTCGAGACCCGGGTCCAGTCCTGGCGCGCCGACGACCGCCGCCTGCACGTCGACGCCTTTCCCTCGCGTCCGAACCGCGGCGAACGCCTGCTGCGCGTGTTCACCAACGTGAACCTGGAAGGCGTGCCGCGCGTGTGGCGCGTGGGCGAACCGTTCGAGGATGTGGCGAAACGCTTCCTGCCGCGCGTGAAGAAGTACGTGCCCTGGCAGGCCAAGGCCTTGGCCGCGCTGCACGTGACCAAGTCGCTGCGCAGCGAATACGACCACCTGATGCTGCAGCTGCACGACTCCATGAAGGCCGACCTCGACTACCAGAAGAACGCGCCGCAGGTCACCTTCGGCTTCCCGCCCGGCTGCGCCTGGGTGTGCTTCTCGGACCAGGCCTCGCACTCGGTGATGTCGGGCCAGTACATGCTGGAGCACACCTTGCTGCTGTCGCCGATGCAGCAGTACGACAAGGAATCGAGCCCGCTGGCCATTCTGACGCGGCTGCAGGGGCACGCCCTCGTGTGATTCGACGTTTGCGTGGGCTCGGTGTGCCCTCAGACCGACAACAACGCGTTCCCTTGCGCGCGGAGGATCTCCGCGACGCGCGCCGCCGCCGGCGACAGATAACCGTTCCGCCGGTAGGCCAGGCCGAGGCGGCGCTGCATCTGGGTGTCGGCCAGTATCACCTCGCGCACACGGGCCTTGCCCGAGACGAGATTGAAGCGGGTGACGAAACCCAGTAACGGCGTCTTCTCGAGGATAGGCAGGATCGCATTCAGCACGTTCGATTCGATCTGTACCTGCGGACGCGGAAGACCATGCCGCTCGAATGTCTGGTTCAGCCATTGGCGCGAGGCGACCGTTGCCGCCGGCAGCATCCATTTGTAGTCGAGCAGGCCCGCGAGCGTGCAGGGCGAATCGAATACCGGGTGGTGCTCGTTCGCCATCACGACTACCGTGTCTTCCGCAATCTGCTCCCACACGATATCCCGCTCGGTCTCCGTGATCGGGCTCAGCACCAGATCCAGCTCACCCTCCTGCAGGCTGGCCATCAGGTTGGCATTCATCGCTACGGCCAGGTTCACGGTAATGCCGGGTGCTTCGGCCAGTAATTGCTGGAACACGGCAGGCATCAGATGTTCGGCCAGCGTCGGCACGCAGCCGATGCGCACATTCCCCTGCAAACCACTGGCGTAATCCTGCATCTCGCGCGCCGTCTCCTCCACCATGATCGCCATCTGCCGCGTGCGCCGCACCAGGACCTCGCCGGCGACGGTCAGCCGCATGCCGCGCCCATCCTTTTCGAACAGTTTCGCGCCCAGGTCTTCTTCCAGGCGGTCGATGCATTTGGTCAGCGCAGGCTGGGTCCGGTGCAGGCGCTCGGCGGCCCGCCCCAGGTTGCCTTCCTCGGCGATCACTTCGAAGTATTTCAGGTCGCGGAAGTCCATCGATATATTCCCGAAAGTTTAAGAATTCGAAAAATAAGTGAATATACATTATAGATCGTGCTTCCTATACTCGGCTCATACAAGAATCTGCCTGACAAAAAAGCAGCCGCATCGGAGGAGACATCCATGGCATCCCGCATCTCGCGTGCCGTCCTGCGCCCGTCCCTCCTCGTGGCTGCCTCCTACCTACGACGAGGACCCACCATGAGCCATACCACCCCACCCGACGTCATCCGCAACATCGAGCGCATCGACCCTGAACTGGTCGCGCGCGCCGCCCAGTACCCGTCTTCCATCCTGGCCGACGTTGCCGGCCGCCGCGGCGCCCTGAGCAGCCGCATCGCGCCGCTGGCGCCGAGCATGCGCCTGGCCGGACCGGCGCTGACGGTCGAAGTGCGCCCCGGCGACAACCTGATGATCCACGCGGCGATGGCGATCGCCAAGCCGGGCGACGTGCTGGTCATCGACGGCAAGGGCGACGATACCAGCGCCCTGATGGGCGAGATCATGGTCAGCCAGTGCATGGCGATCGGCATCGCCGGCATCGTCGTCTACGGCGCCGTGCGCGATACCGAGGCGATCCGCGCGCTGGGCTTCCCGATGTATGCCACCGGCGCCAACCCGAACGGGCCGACCAAGCAGGTGCCGGGCCGGATCAACTGGCCGATTTCCGTGGGCGGCGTGACGGTGCGCCCGGGCGACCTGGTGGTGGGCGATGCCGACGGCATCGTCATCGTCGAGCCGGTCAAGGTACCGGCCGTGCTGGACGCGGCCAGGCAGAAGCTGGCCGATGAAACCGCGCGCATCGAAGGCATCCGCAGCGGCGCCCAGCTGCGTCCGGCCTGGCTCGACGCCGCCCTGCGCAAGGCCGGCGTGCTGGCCGAAGGAGAAACGCTGTGAGCGCCGTCCTCGAGGAACAAGCCAAGCGCGACGTGATCCTGGTGACCGGCGCCGACCTGGCCGGCAAGGCGGTCGCGCTGCTGTCGACCTACGACCTGGTCTACGCCGGCAAGACGCCGACCGAGGACGAGCTGGTCGCCCTGTGCCGCCAGCACCAGCCGGTCGCGATCATCGTGCGCTACGGCCGCATCACCGAGCGCGTGATCGAGGCCTGCACCCGCCTGCGCGTGATTTCCAAGCACGGTTCCGGCACCGACACCATCGACAAGGAAGCGGCGGCAAAGCGAGGCATCGCCGTCAAGGCGGCGGTCGGCGCCAACGCGGCCGCCGTGGCCGAACATGCCTGGGCGCTGATCTTCGCCTGCGCCAAGGACGTGCCGGCGCTCGATCGCCGCATGCATGAGGGCCACTGGGACAAGGCCACCCACAAGAGCCTGGAGCTGAAAGGCCGCACGCTCGGCCTGGTGGGCCTGGGCGCGATCGGCGCGCGCGTGGCCACCGTCGGCAGCGCACTGGGCATGCAGGTGATCGCGCACGACCCGTTCGCGCAAACGGCGCCGGATGGCGTCAGCCTGTTGCCGCTGGCGGACGTGATCGCGCAGTCGGACGTGCTGTCCCTGCATTGCCCGCTCACCAAGGACAACGCCAACATGCTGAACGCGCAAACGCTGGCCACCATGCGCCGCGGCGCCATCGTCGTCAACACCGCGCGCGGCGGCCTGATCGACGAAGCGGCGCTGGCCGATGCCCTGCGCAGCGGCGCCCTGCGTGCCGCTGGGCTGGACAGCTTCCAGGTCGAACCCTTCACCCCCGGCCACCCGTTCACCGGGATTCCGAACGCCATCCTGTCGCCACACATCGGCGGCGTGACCGGCGATGCCTACGTCGGCATGGGCACGGCGGCGGCGGCCAACGTGCTGGCGGTTCTGGAACAGCAAGCCTGACGTCACACAAAAACCACAGGCGCGCACCCAAGACGCGCTTTAACCCTTACAGTATGGGAGACGACATGAACGACATCGACAACAACCCCCGCCTCGAGGCGGAAACGATGCGCAAGGTAACTTGGCGCATCATTCCCTTCCTGATCGTTTGCTACCTGATGGCCCTGATCGACCGCGGCAACATCGGCATGGCAGCCCTGCAGATGAACGGCGACCTCGGCCTCACCAAGAAAGTCTTCGGCTTTGCCGGCAGCCTGTTCTTCATCGCCTACTTCTTCTTCGAAGTGCCGAGCAACCTGGCGCTGCAGAAGTACGGCGCCCGCAAGTGGATCGCGCGGATCATGATCATCTGGGGCCTGGTGTCGGCCTGCACCGCCTTCGTGCAGGGCCAGAACTCGCTGTTCTTCATGCGTTTCCTGCTCGGCGCGGCCGAAGCCGGCTTCTTCCCCGGCGTCGTGCTGTACCTGACCTACTGGTTCCCGGCCGCCTACCGTGCGCGCATCGTCGCCACCTTCATGGTGGCGGTACCGATGGGCAGCTTCATCGGTTCGCCGATCTCGGCCCTGCTGCTCCAGACCGACGGGATGTTCGGCATGCGCGGCTGGCACTGGCTGTTCATTCTCGAAGGCCTGCCCACCGTCCTGCTGGGCATCGTCTGCCTGTTCTTCCTGACCGATCGCCCCGAGCAGGCGAAGTGGCTCAGCGACGAGCAGCGCAACTGGCTCTCCACGCGCATCGAGAAGGAACGCAGCGAGAAGAAGACCGCGGCCCGCGTGTCGGTCTGGAAGCTGTTCCGTACCAAGGAAGTGCTGGGCATGGCGCTGGTCTGCTCGGCCGCCTCGGCTGCAGGCAGCGTCCTCAACGTGTGGCAACCGCAGCTGTTGAAATCCTTCGGCCTGACCGTCATGCAGACCGGCCTGGTCAATTCGATACCCTACGTGATCGCCTCGGTGCTGATGATCCTGTGGGGCCGCCATTCGGACAAGAAGGGCGAACGCCGCTGGCACACCGCCATTCCGCTGCTGCTGGTCGCCGGCGGCATGCTGTTCACCTCGGCCACCAGCGCGCTGATCCCGACCGTGGTCCTGCTGTCCTGCGTGCTGGTCGGCGCCTATTCCTTCAAGGGACCGTTCTGGGCGCTGAGCTCGACCTGGATCGCGCCCTCGGCGGCGGCAGCCGGCCTGGCCGCCATCAACGCCACTTCCAACCTGATCGGCGGCGGCCTCATGGTCAACGTCTACGGCTGGATCAAGGAAGAAACCGGCAGCTATGCGCTGGCCCTGATGCCGATTGCCGGCCTGGCCGTGGCCAGCGTCCTCATCCTCCTGTCGCTCAGCAGTGACGCCAGCCAGGCGGCGCGCAAGGCGGCGGCCAAGGCAACCGCTTAAATCCCGCATCACCCCTGTAGTTTTTCATCGGCAACCGCCGAGGGCAGCGCACGCCCTCGGCCACCATAAATCCATCAATAACGAGACAATGAAAACCCAAGCTACCCTGATGCTGGCCCTCGCGGCCCTGTTCCCGGCCGCCGCATTCGCCCAGGCCAGCGTGACCGTCTACGGCTCCGTCGATGCCGGATTGCGCTACCAGACCAATGTCGACGCCGAAGGCCACGGCATGTGGACCACGAGCTCCGGCAATTACTACTCGAACCGGCTGGGCTTTCGCGGCGTGGAGCAGCTCGGCAATGGGCTGAACGCGCACTTCCAGCTGGAGAGCGGCTTCAACAGCAAGACCGGCGCCCTGGACAACACCAACAACGTCCTGTTCAACCGTACCGCAGCGGTCGGGCTGGGCGGCAGCTGGGGTTCGATCGACATCGGCCGCCAGTACACGATCGGCTTCCGGACCGAGAAATTCCTCGACCCCTTCGATCACCACTACACGCCCATCGTGCCGTTGTCCTCGGGCGCCGGCACCAGCTTGCCGGCGGCGGCGAAAACGGCCGGCCTGAGCGCATCGTCGTCGTCCGGCACGCGCTTCAACAACGACATCCAGTACACCGGCAGCTTCGACGGCCTGACCCTGCGCGCCGAATACGCGCCGGGCGAAGTCGCGGGAGATGCCGGGAAGGGGACGGCGAAGGCAGTGGGCTTCAGCTACGCCAAGGGAATGCTGCTGGCGGCGGGTGCCTGGACGGACAAGCAGACCACCACCGGCTTCGACAATCACGCCTTCGTGGTGGGCGGCGGCGTCAAGGTCCATGCCTTCACCGTCAAGGCCGGCCTGTCGCGCGAACGCCAGGAGACCGCGAGCGCGGGCAGCTACCAGCTGGAGACGCGCTTCGGCGGCGTCAACTACCAGGTCAACCAGCCGGTGGAAGTCACCGCCGCCTTCTATCGCTCGGACTACGACAGCCGCACGGGCGGCGGCCGGCGCGACCTGACCCTGGTGGGCGCTGCGTACCACTTTTCGAAGCTGACCAACCTGTATGCGGAGGTCGACTTCAACCGCTATGACGACGCCCTGGTCCCGTCGACCAAGCAGACCTCCCAGCGCGCGGTGCAGCTGGGCGTGATGAAGATGTTCTGAGGTCAGGGAGAGACCGTCCAGGCTTCAGGCCGCAGGCCTTAGGGAGGCCGGCGGCGTGATCGGCAGCCGGATGGTGAAAGTCGTCCCGGCCTCGGGCGTCGATGCGACCTCGATGCGTCCGCCGTGCTTGTTGATGACGCTGTAGGACAGCGACAAGCCCAGTCCCGTGCCGCTGCCGACCGGCTTGGTGGTGAAGAAGGGTTCGAAGATGCGGTTCATGTTCTGCGCCGGGATGCCGCAAGCGGTGTCGCTGATCGCCACCCACACCCAGTCGCCGTCGACCCCGGTGCCGATGGTGATCACGCCGCGCGACCGTGGCCTGCCTCGGGCGCCGGCGGCGGGCTGCACGCGAAGGATTCGACTTCTTCAAACCGCATGGCCATGGCGGATTCGGCGGACGACGAAAGCACGATTCCATTATCGCGGCGAACGATAAATACGGAACGCATTCTTGCTTTTTCCGCACGGCGATATTGCGAAATATGGCCCCGATACGACAAAAAAGCCGCCCGAAGGCGGCTTGTCGTCGCTGGCGGGCGCCAGGATCAATAGGTGTAGAACATGCGCTGGATTTCCCTGGTGCTGTTCGTCTTGGTCAGCGCCAGCATCAAGAGGATGCGCGCCTTCTGCGGATTCAGCGTGTCCGAGACGACGAAGTCGAGCTGGTCGTCGTTGGCTTCGCCGTTGCGCGCCACGATGCCCTGGCCGACGCGGCTCGAACGCACGACGACCACGCCTTTTTCGCGCGCGGCGGAGAGGGCCGGGCGCACCTTGTTCGGCAGGCTGCCGTCGCCCACGCCGGCGTGGACCAGGCCCCTGGCGCCGGCGGCGACGAAGGCGTTGACCGCGGTCGGGCCGACGTTGGCGTAGCTGTAGGCGATTTCCACGGCCGGCAGCGACGTCAGGTTCGACACGTCGAACTCGGTGTCGACGGTGTGCTTGCGGGTCGAGGCGCGGTAGAAGTGCGGCTGGTTGCCGACCACATAGCCCAGCATGCCCAGCTCCGGCGACTTGAAGGTGTCGGTGGTGACGGTGTTGGTCTTGGTGACTTCGCGCGCGGCGTTGATCTGGTCGTTCATCACCACCAGCACGCCTTTGCCCACCGCTTCCTGGCTGCCGGCGGTCAGCACGGCGTTGTACAGGTTGATCGGGCCGTCGGCCGAGATCGCGGTCGAGGGACGCATCGCGCCGACCACCACCACCGGCTTGCGGCTCTTGACCACCAGGTCCAGGAAGTAGGCGGTTTCCTCGATGGTGTCGGTGCCGTGGGTGATGACGATGCCGTCCACGTTCGGCTGGGCCAGCAGGGCGTTGACGCGCTTGGCCAGGATCAGCCACTGCTCGTTGCCCATGTTCTCGCTGGCGATCTGGAACACCTGTTCGCCGCTCACGTGGGCGACCTTCTGCAGTTCCGGCACCGCCTTGATCAGGGCGTCGACGCCGACCGTGGCGGCGGTATAGCCGACCGTGGTGGTGCTGGTGGCGCCGGTGCCGGCGATGGTGCCGCCGGTGGCGAGGATGACCACGTTCGGCAGTTTGGCCGGGGCGGCGGTCTGGGCCTGGGCGGCGAGGGCGAACAGGCAGAGGAAGAGCGCGAACAGCGTGCGCGCGGATTTCAGGTAAGTCATATGGTCTCCAGAAAAGCGTCGCCCCCGCGCAGGCGGGGGCCCAAGTTCTGCGTGAGCTAACAAGACGCATGCAAACTTGGGCCCCCGCCTGCGCGGGGGCGACGGATGAAAATCAGCGCAGCGGCGACGTCGCAATATCCGTGCCGGCCGCCTTCGGGTCGCTCAGTTCGCCTTCCCACTTCGCGACCACGGCGGTGGCGATGCCGTTGCCGATCACGTTGGTGGCCGAGCGCGCCATGTCCAGGAAGTGGTCGATGCCCAGCAGGAGCAGCAGGCCGGCTTCCGGAATGTGGAACTGGTTCAGGGTCGCGGCGATCACCACCAGCGAAGCGCGCGGCACGCCGGCCATGCCCTTCGAGGTCAGCATCAGCACCAGCATCATGGTCAGCTGGGTCGACAGCGGCACTTCGATGCCGTAGGCCTGGGCGATGAAGATGGTGGCGAAGGTGCAGTACATCATCGAACCATCGAGATTGAACGAGTAGCCGATCGGCAGCACGAAGGCGGCCAGGCGGTTCTTGACGCCGAAGCGCTCCAGGCCTTCCAGGGTTTTCGGGAAAGCGGCTTCCGACGAGGCGCAGGTGAAGGCCAGGATGGTCGGTTCGCGCAGTTCGCGCAGCAGCTGCAGGATGCGCGGGCCGACGAACAGGATGCCGATCGCGATCAGCACGATCCACAGCAGCGCGATGCCGAGGTAGAACTCACCCATGAACACGCCGTAGGTCGACAGCACGCCGACGCCGCTCTTGGCGATCACGCTGGCGACCGCCGCGAACACCGCGACCGGCGCGAAGTTCATGACGTAGCCGGTTACCTTCAGCATCACGTGGGCGGCGCCGTCGATGGCGTCGATCAGCGGGGTGGCGCGCGCGCCCACGGCGGCGGCGCCGGTGCCGAAGAAGATCGAGAAGATCACGATCTGCAGGATCTCGTTCTTGGCCATGCCGTCGGCGATCGAGGTCGGCACCAGGTGGGTGATGAATTCCTTGAGCGTCAGGCCGGTCACGGCGATGCCCGAGGATTCGGTCACGGCCGGCAGGTGGCCGGCGGCGGCCATCGCGTCGCCCGGACGGAACAGGTTCACCAGGATCAGGCCCAGGGTCAGCGAGAGGATCGAGGCGATGATGAACCAGCCCAGCGCCTTGACGCCGATGCGGCCCACCTCGGAGGCGTCGCCCATCTTGGCGATGCCGACCACCAGGGTCGAGAACACCAGCGGCGCGATGATCATCTTGATCAGGCGGAGGAAGAGGGTGGTTACCAGCGACAGCGTGTCGGCGAAGCCGGCAGCGCTTTCCAGGTAATTGTGTGCGAAGTAGCCGACGGCGATGCCAAGCACCAGCCCCACGAGGATGTAAGTGGTCAGGCGATTACGATTATTCATAGGGTTCCTTCCGGTGATGGCGGTGCGACGGAAAACAGGGGAGATCGTCCGACCTGTTCCGCTGACTTTTCTGGCGCGGTACTGACAATCTTGGCAAGTTCCGCAGTATCCTAGGGGCCGATGGTGCTGTCAAGCACGCCCAAGGCACACAACTATATGATTGAAATAGACAATGTCAGCAAGTGGTACGGCAGCTTCCAGGTGCTCAGCGATTGCAGCACGCGGGTGGCGCGGGGCGATGTGGTGGTGGTGTGCGGCCCCTCCGGTTCCGGCAAATCGACTCTGATCAAGACCGTCAACGGCCTCGAGCCCTTCCAGCAGGGCAGCATCCACGTCGACGGCACCTCGGTCGGCGACCCGGCCACCCGGCTCCCGGCGCTGCGCGCGCGGATCGGCATGGTGTTCCAGAACTTCGAGCTGTTCCCCCACCTGTCGGTGCGCGACAACCTGAACCTGGCCCAGATGAAGGTGCTGAAGCGCTCGCGCGAGGAGGCGACCGCCAACGGCCTGAAATACCTGGAGCGGGTCGGCCTGCTGGCGCACCAGGACAAGTTCCCCAGCCAGCTCTCGGGCGGCCAGCAGCAGCGCGTGGCGATCGCGCGCGCGCTGGCGATGGACCCGGTGGCGATGCTGTTCGACGAGCCGACCTCGGCCCTCGATCCGGAGATGGTGGGCGAGGTGCTGGACGTGATGACGGGCCTGGCCCAGGACGGCATGACCATGATGGTGGTGACCCACGAGATGGGATTCGCGCGCCGGGTGGCCGACCGCATCCTGTTCATGGACCACGGCCGCATCGTCGAGGAAAGCGCCAAGGACGATTTCTTCGACGCGCCGAAGTCGGAGCGGGCGCGCGAATTCCTCGCGCGGATCATTCACTGACTAGAGCGCGCCGGCACAGCGCCAGCAGCGCCTCGATGCCCTCGGTGCGGTACTTCTGCCGGTGCAGCACGATGTGCAGCGGCCGCACCAGGCGCAGGAAGGGCGTCTCCACCAGCGCCAGGCTGCCGCGTTCGACTTCGCCGGCCAGGGTGGTCGAGGACAGGCAGGAGATCCCGATCCCGCTTTCCACCGCCCGCTTGATCGCCTCGGTGCCGCCCAGCTCCATCGCCAGCGCGATTTCGCCCAGCTGGCCGGTCAAGAGCTGCTCGACCACCTCGCGCGTGCCCGAGCCTCGCTCGCGCAGGATCCAGCGCGCACGCCGCAAGGTGTCGATGCTGGCGCCGCCCGGCCGGGCCAGCGGATCGTCCGGCCGCACGCACACCGCCAGCTGGTCTTGGCGCCAGGCGATGGATTCGATGTCCGCGTGCAGGCAGGGCCCTTCGACGAAGCCGACGTCGATCTCGAAGCGCAGCAGTGCATCCAGCACCTGCTGGGTATTGCCGACGTCCAGCCGCAGCTGGCTGCCCGGCCGCGCCGTCTGGAACTGTCCGATCAGGCGCGGCAGCAGGTAGTTGCCGATGGTGGAGCTGGCGCCCAGGCGCAGGTTCACCGCGCGCCCGCCTTCATGGAACAGCTGCTCCATCTCCACCGCCCGCTCGACCATCTCGACCGCCTTCGGGTACAGCACCCGGCCGTCGCCGTTCAGCACGAGGCGCTTGCCGACCCGGTCGAATAGCCGGGTGCCGAGCTGGCGCTCGAAATCGGCCAGGGCCATGCTGGCCGCCGACTGGGTCAGGCCGATCGCGGCGGCGGCCTGGGTCACGCTGCCTTTGCGGGCGGTGGCGACGAAGACTTCGAACTGCCTGAGGGTCGTGTGGAGCATTGCTTATCAGTTATGCTGATTAATCATATCAATATAACTTGTTTTTCTTATGAATGGGAAATGTTTAACCTGCATGGGTACAACAGGAGAAACCCATGCCTCACCCATCCCGCCCTTGTCTTCCCTACGTCCACGGCTGCGCGCTGGCGGCGCTGCTCGCCGCGCTGGCGATGTGGGGCGCCGCGCTGCCGGTATTCCAGCGCCTCGGCCTCAGCGCGCTGACCCTCGCCATCGTCGCCGGCATCGTGCTCGGCAACACGGTCTTCCCGCGCATCGCGCCCTTCAGCCAGGAAGGCGTCGACTTCGCCCGCAACCGCCTGCTGCGCCTGGGAATCGTGCTGTACGGCTTTCGCATCACCTTCCAGCAGATCGGCCACATCGGCTGGGCCGGCGTGCTGATCGACGCGCTGGTGATCGTCGCCACCTTCACTCTGGCGGTGCAATTGGGCACCCGGGCGTTCGGGCTGGACCGCCAGACCGCGATGCTGATCGGCGCCGGCAGCGCGATCTGCGGCGCCGCCGCCGTGATGGCGGCCGAGCCGGTGGTGCGCGGCCAGGCGCACAAGGTGTCGGTGGCGGTGGCGACCGTGGTCGTGTTCGGCACCTTGTCGATGTTCGTGTATCCGCTGCTGTATCCCTGGCTGCACCTGTCCGAGACCGCCTACGGCCTGTATGCCGGTTCGACCATCCACGAGGTGGCCCAGGTGGTGGTGGCCGGACGCGCCGTCAGCGAAGCCGCGGCCTCGAGCGCCGTGATCGAGAAGATGCTGCGGGTGATGATGCTGGCGCCCTTCCTGGTCGTCCTGAGCAGCCGCCTCGGCGCCGAAGAGGGAACCGAAGCTGCCGCCAGGCGCCGCATCACCATTCCCTGGTTCGCGCTGTTGTTCGTCGGCGCCAGCGGCCTGAATTCGCTGCGGCTGCTGCCGGCCGGCCTGGTCGACGCCATCCTGCAGCTCGACACCGTGCTGCTGGCGATGGCGATGGCGGCCCTCGGCCTGCGCACCCACGTCGGCGCGATCCGCCAGGCGGGCATCAAGCCGATCCTGCTGGCCAGCGTGCTGTTCCTGTTCCTGGTGGTCGGCGGCTACCTGATCAACCGCGTGGTCACCATGATCGCCTGATTCAGCGGCGTCCTTCGACGACGGGACTGGACAGCGTTCCCAGGAATGCGGCCAGGTCGCGCACTTCGCTGTCGCTCAGGCGCAGCGGTTTCAGTTCGCTGTGTCCGGCGGCGGCGGCCGGCGCGCGGCGGTAATGCTCCAGCACCTCGCCCAGCGACGCCAGCTGGCCCGCGTGCATATACGGCGCCCGCGCTGCCGCATTGCGCAGACCGGGCACCTTGAAGGCGCCGTCCAGCGTGTGGTCGTCGGCCGACAGGAAGCGCAACTCCTCGCACTGTTCCGGTTTGGCGTCGCTGTAGGGGCCGAGGCAGTTGAATTCGTCCCTCAGGAGTTGCGTCAGCGCCGCGCCGCGGCCGAAGTCCGGCTTGCCCGGCGTGCGCGGAGCGATGCCGGTGTTGTGGAACTGCTGGTCGCTGAACAGCGGGCCGTTATGGCAGGTCACGCATTGCGCCTTGCCGATGAACAGGCGCAGGCCGTTCTTTTCCTGCGCGCTCAGGCGCTGCGGCGCCGCCGGGTCGGCGTGCAGCAAGTCTTCGCGCAGTAAATCTTCAATATAGCCGTCGAGCCGCGACTCGCCGTAGTGCAGCGTCTTCTCGTAGGCGGCGATCGCCTTGCCGAGGTTGGCGAACACGCGCGACACCGCACGCCGGTCGTCCTCGCGCATCGCGGCCCAGGCGGCGCGCTGCGCCGGGGTGCCCAGCGGACCGCCTTCCGCCGGCAGCCGGCTCAGGTCCGGCATGGGGCCGAACAGCGCTTCGTACTGCGCGCGGTAGTGGGCGCGCACCAGGTGGGCATAGGCCAGGCGGCTGCCGCCGTGCTCGAGCTGGTCTTCGAGCGGACCGAGGGCCTGCGACCACAGGCTGTCCTTGCGGCCATCCCAGAAGGTGAAGGGCGCATGGCCGGCTTCGGCCAGCGGCATCGTGCGGCGCCGGCCGGTGCCGACGCCTTGGCCCAGCGGCCGGCCGTCCTGGAACTGCTTGTCCGGCTGGTGGCAGCTGGCGCAGGACACCGCGCCGTTGCGGCTGAAGCGGGTGTCGGCGAACACCTGCTTCCCGAGCTGCACGGCGTCCGGCCTGGCCTCGACCGCATTCGAGGGGTCTGGCGCCGGCGGCGCCAGTTGGCTCAGCCTGAGCGTGGACAGGATCTGCAGTTCGCCGTCGCTCCAGCCATCCCGGCCGGCCGAGGTGAATGCGGCGAGCGCGGCGCCCGTGGCCAGCAGGGCGGCCAGCGCCAGCAGGAGCTTCCGGAAAGGCGCTTTCACGGCCGGCCTCAGCGCGCCGCCAGCCGCCCGCCGCGGCCGTCGACGATGGTGTTGAAGGTGACGGTGTCGCTGCCCGCGGCGCCGTCGATCTTCAGCTTGATCTCCCACCAGCCGGTCATGCTGAACTTCATGCCTTCCATCAGGTAGCGGCCGGCGCCGAGCTGGCGGGTGACGCGCGGCCGCGTCGGCAGGCCGTGGCCGTGCTGGGGCATGCCGCCGTCGACCGCGATTTTCAGGCCGTCGACGGGCTGGCCGGACGGCGAGCTGACGTCGACTTCCCAGGCGTGGATGCGGTTCAGGTCGGCAGGGCCGTCGACCGGACGGATGTCGACCACGTAGCGCTGGTTGGCGGTGGTCCGGTGCGTGGACAGGTCCAGGTCGCTAGGTGGGGACATGCAGCCCGCCAGGAAGGACAGCGACAGGAAGGCCAGCAGCGGCAGGATTTTTTTGGTAACCATGATGTGCTTTCAAAAGTGAGGTGGATCGGAACCCTCACTTTCGAGCTTCCCATCATTGGAAGGTCAAGGGGTCAATCAAACATTTTTTATGATGAGGCTGATGCCGCCGATCACCAGCACGCCCCAGATCGCCTGCACCACCCGCGCCGCCGGCAGCCGGCTGTGCAGGTGATTGCCGAGCCACAGGCCGCCCATCGCGAACGGGAACAGGAGCGCGGCCAGCACCAGCAGCGTATGGTTGCGATACAGACCGGCGCTCGAGAACAGGGCCAGGCGCGCCAGGCCGCTGAAGAAGATCACGCCGCTGATGGTGGCGCGCAGCACCAGCTTGTCGCGCAGGCGGCGCGTCAGGTAGATCGTGTAGAAGGGGCCGCCGGTGCCGAACATGGCGGTGAACATGCCGCCGACCACGCCGAAGGGGAGGACCCAGCCGGCGCCGAGCGGTTTCGGCGGCTGCCGCAGCAGCAGGCTCCAGGCCGAATAGCAGAGGATGAAGGCGCCCAGCACCACCAGCAGCACGCGCTCCGGCGCCCGCACCAGCGCGAACACGCCCAGGCCCATCCCGGCCAGCATGAAGGGAATCAGGCGCAGAACTTCGCGGCGCTCGATCGTCTTCAGGTTCTTCAGGCCCAGCAGCAGGCCGGCGCTCAGGTCGAACACCAGCATCAGCGGCACCGCCATGCGCAGCGGGATCAGTTGCACCAGCAGCGGCATCGCCGTGACCGAGGAGCCGAAGCCGGTCAGGCCGAACACGGTGTAGGCGAAGACGATGATGAGCGCCAGCGGCGCGACCGTGCCGAAATCGAGATCCATGCCGATAGTCGAATAGTGAATAGCTAAATTTTATCTTCTTCTATCGATTTAGTTCTTTTAGGAAACGTATCGTGCGCGAGCCGTGGCGGGCGCGTGCCGTCTTCCATACCTGCAGGTAAAATGCCGGGGTTCGCAATCCGAGAGCCGCCATGTCCATCATCGAATCCCCCGACACCATCACCCTCATCCGCCCCGACGACTGGCACCTGCACCTGCGCGACGGCGCGCAGATGGCCAGCGTGCTGCCGCACACCGCGCGCCAGTTCGCCCGCGCGATCGTCATGCCGAACCTGAAGCCGCCGGTCACCACCGCTGCCGACGCAGCCGCCTACCGCGACCGCATCCTCGCCGCGCTGCCGGAAGGCATGCAGTTCGAGCCGCTGATGACCCTGTACCTGACCGATAACACCGACCCGGACGAGATCCGCCGCGCCCAGGACACCGGCTTCATCCATGCGGTGAAACTGTACCCGGCCGGCGCCACCACCAACTCGGCGGCCGGCGTGACCGACCTGCGCAAGTGCTACAAGACCCTCGAGGTGATGCAGGAACTCGACATGCCGCTGCTGGTGCATGGCGAAGTGACCAACCATGACATCGACCTGTTCGACCGCGAAGCCGTGTTCATCGAGCGCGTGATGCGCCCGCTGCGCCGCGATTTCCCGGAACTGAAGATCGTGTTCGAGCACATCACCACGCGCGACGCCGCCCAGTACGTGGCCGAGGCCGAAGGCCCGATCGCGGCCACCATCACGGCCCACCACCTGCTGTACAACCGCAACGAGATCTTCAAGGGCGGCATCAACCCGCACTACTACTGCCTGCCGGTGCTCAAGCGCGAGGAACACCGCCTGGCGCTGGTGACCGCCGCCACCAGCGGCGACGAGCGCTTCTTCCTCGGCACCGACTCGGCCCCGCACGCCGTGCACGCCAAGGAAAGCGCCTGCGGCTGCGCCGGCTGCTACACCGCCCTGCACGCGATGGAGCTGTACGCCACCGCCTTCGAACAGGCCGGCGCACTGGACAAGCTGGAGGCTTTCGCCAGCCTGAACGGCCCGAACTTCTATGGCCTGCCGGTCAACGAGGGCAGCATCACCCTCAAGCGCGAAACCTGGACCATCCCGCCGAGCGTGCCGATGGGCGAACACCAGCTGGTGCCGCTCGACGCCGGCCAGCAGCTCCACTGGAAGATGCTGTAAGCAGGAATGTTCGAGCAGTTCGAGCAGATCGGGTGGGCGCAGCCGTGGTATGACGCGGTGCGCCCGGCCTTCGACAGCCTGGAGCCGGCCGCGGGTTCAGCTGATCATTTCATCGACCGCTTCAATGCGAATGCGGCCCGCCTCCAGCTGCAGAACCACCGCGGCCAGCCTGTCCGCTTCGTGCCCCAGGCCGCGCTGCCGCCCAACACCGCCTACGAAGAATTCATCGGCGCCACCGGCTGCGTGCCGACGCGCGAGAACCTGCACGACTTCTTCAACGGCCTGGTGTGGCAAACCTTCCCGCTCATCAAGCGCGAGCTGAACGCACTACAGGCGGCGCAGATCGCCGCCGCCGGCATCAAGCAGTCGCGCGGACCGGCGCGCGATGCCGCCACCATCTTCGACGAGAACGCCGCCCTGCTGGTGGTGCGTGACACCGGCGATGGCCGCGCCTTGGTCGACGGTCTGCGCGGCCACCAGTGGCACCACACGCTGTACCTGCGGCGCGCCGCGTTCGAGCGCGATGCCGAGGTCTGGCTGTTCGGCCACGCCCTGATGGAAAAGCTGGTGGCGCCGCGCAAGGCGATCACGGCGCACACGCGGGTGCTGTTCGCGCCCGATGCCTGGTTCGGCCTGGCCTGGGACGACCGGCGCGCCTGGATCGACATGCAGGTGGCCGGCCAGCTGTGCACCGAGGGCCTTGCCACGTCCGGCTTCACGCCGCTGCCGGTGCTGGGCGTACCCGGCTGGTGGCCGCAGCAGGACGAGGCGTTTTATCTCGACCAGACCGTATTCCGGCCCAAGCGGCCGGCCAAAGAGCTGACTTAGGAGGAAACATGACTGATGTGGTCCGCTGGGGCATTCTCGGTACCGGGAAGATCGCCAAGGCCTTCGCCAATGCGCTGAAGGATACGCCGGGGGCGGTGCTCGCCGGCGTCGGCTCGCGCAGCTTGCCGGGCGCGCAAGGCTTCGCCGACGAATTCGGCGGCACTGCTTACGGCTCCTACGAGGAGCTGGCGCAGGCGCCTGACGTCGACCTGATCTACGTGGGCACGCCGCATCCCGCCCACGTCGACAACGTGCGCATGGCCCTGAACGCCGGCAAGGGCGTGTTGTGCGAGAAGCCCTTCACCATGAACCGCGCCGAGGCCGAAGAACTGGTGGCGCTGGCGCGCGCGAAAAACCTGTTCCTGATGGAGGCGATGTGGACCCGCTTCATGCCGGCGCTGGCGGAAGTGCGGCGCGTGGTCGACTCCGGCGAGATCGGCAAGGTGACGCAGGTGATCGCCGACCTGGGCTTCAAGGCCGACTTCGGCCATGAACACCGCGTGTTCAATCCGGTGCTGGGCGGCGGCGCGCTGCTCGACCTGGGCATCTATCCGCTGTCGATCGCGGTGGCGCTGCTGGGCCCGGTGGAATCGGTCGCGGCCCAGGCCGAACTCGGCCCCACCGGCGTCGACGAACAGACCGGCTTCGTGCTGCGCCACCGCGGCGGCGGAATGTCGATGTGCAGCTGCTCGCTGCGCGCGCGCCTGCCGAGCGAGCTGACGATCGCCGGCGAACGCGGCCACGTGCGCATGAACACCATGTTCCACCGCGCCCAGACGGTGACGGTGGTGCGTGCCGACGGCATCAACCGCACCATGCCCACGCCTTTCCTGGGCAACGGCTATGTGCACGAGGCGATCGAGGCCCAGCGTTGCTGGCAGGCCGGCCTGATCGAGAGCCCCGGCATGCCGCATGAAGACACGCTGGCCCTGATGGGCGTGATGGACGAAGTGCGGCGCCAGATCGGCGTGCACTACGCGGCCGACGACGGCACCGCCAAGGAATAACCAACAAGGAGAAAAACCATGAAACGCGATCCCCGTACCACCAGCCGCATGCGGCGCCTGAACGCACGCCAGCGCAAGAAGGCGCGCGTCGGCGAATTCAAGGAGCACTGCTTCGACATCGAACTCGTGTTCCACAGCCCGATGCGCGGCGAGCCTTACCACGACTTCATCAACGATTTCTTCGGCTTCCTGGAACAGCGCGGCCTGCTGGGCGGCGGCTTCGGCGGCAAGGAGCCATTCAGCGAGACCGAAGGCGTGATCGCCAACATCGAGCGCGGTTCGCCCGCCGAGGAAGACCGCGAGGCGGTGGTGCAGTGGCTGCGCGCCCGTCCGGAAGTCGTCGACGCCCGCGCCAAGGACTTCAAGGATGCCTGGCACGGCTACGGCTTCTGATTGCCTCCGATTGTAAGCATTTGTCAGCGCGGTAAGGCTTTGTAAGGAGCGTCAACAGGACAGTAAGGTTCCTCGTTTTAGGGACAAGTGACACGCAAACGACGTGCACTCCGAACCCGATAACCCTGAGGACCCTTCATCATGAAAAAGACCATCGCTACCCTGATCGCCGGCCTGTTCGCTACCGCAGCATTCGCAGCACAGACTCCTGCCACCACGACGCCGGCGGCTAGCACGCCGGCAGTGGCGAAGGCTGAAGTGAAAGAGACCAAGGCTGCGACCAAGGCCGACGTCAAGGCTGAAGTCAAGGAAGCCAAGGCCGACGCCAAGGAAGCCAAGGCCGATGCCAAGGAAGCCAAGGAGGTCGCCGCCAAGGCCGACGTGAAGGAAGCCAAGGCCGAGCACAAGGCTGTCCACAAGACCGCCCACAAAACCGCCCACAAGACCAAGAAAGCTGCGCACAAGGACACCACCGTCGCCGCAGCGACCCCGGAAGCTGTCGCCACCCCGGCACCGGCTACCAAGTAATCCCTGATGCTGTTTTACGCACGGCGGCCGATGGCGGCTGCCGCGCGGCTTCCCTGACCAGACAAGACAAAACTTGAGGATCGCACCATGAAAAAGACCATCGCTACCCTGATCGCCGGCCTGTTCGCTACCGCAGCATTCGCGGCACAAACTCCCGCCACCACGACGCCGACGGCTACCACGCCGGCAGTGGCGAAGGCCGAAGCCAAGCAAGAAAAGCAGGCTGCGAAGGCTGAAGTGAAAGAAACCAAGGCTGCGGCCAAGGCAGACGTCAAGGAAGCCAAGGCCGATGCCAAGGCCGAAGTAAAAGAAGCCAAGGCCGACGCCAAGGAAACCAAGGAAGCCGCCAAGGCGGACGTGAAGGTCGCCAAGGCAGAGCACAAGGTCGCCAAGACCCATCACAAGGCTGCGGTCAAGGCCGAAGCGCACAAGGACACCACGGTCGCTGCCGCTACGCCGGCCAAGTAAGCCCGCACTTTGTACGTCGTTCCCGGCATTGCCGGAAACGACTTCCCGCTCCTTGATCGTCATTCCCGCGCAGGCGGGAATGACGTTTACGGGCAGCCGGCGTGACATGCATATCCGGATTTGTTTGACATCGCGAACGGAAGCAATCGATACTTTTCGCTATCCGTTCCCCCGGTGTCCGACAAACGAAAGGAAGCCCCATGCTCCGCCGTGCCATCCTGCTCGCCGCTTGCCTGTGCGCAGCCCAACCCAGCTTCGCGGACCCGGTGCCGGTCCCCGCCGACAAATCAGCCTACGTGGGCGAATGGATCGGCGAGAAGATGCGGCTGAAGATACAGCAGAACGGCCAGGTCGAATACAAGCGCGACCGGCCGGGCAAGAACGTGGATCTCCACGTCGACCTGCAGGGCTTCAACGGCGACAATTTCGACGTCGGCGTCAGCCTGGTCCGCTCCACCTTCGTGGTCAGCAAGCCGCCGCACCGCGAGGGCGGCAAGTGGAAGATGACGGTGGACGGCGTCGACCTGACCAAGGTGAACTGAGAGCCTGGGCCGCCATCAGGCCGCGGCCGGCGCCGACGCCGCCCGGCGTGCGCCGAAGACCACCCAGGCCGCCAGCGCCAGCTCGATCACGTTGGCGGCGCGCTCCACCAGGAATACCGTCGACGCGGCGGCGTCCTGCACCTTCGAATACATCATGCACAGGTTCAGCACCATGTGCAGCACCACGCAGAGCCACAGGCTGCCGCTGCGGTAGCGCACGGCGGTGAACATCATGCCGGCGATCGAGGTCACCACCATCTTCCAGCAGGCGGTCTTCCAGTCGGTGTCCATGAAGCCGTGGATCAGGTGCATGGCGCCGAACAGCAGGCCGTTCAGCACGATGGCGCGCCATACCGGCAGCGACAGCAGCAGCGCGAAGATCACGCCGCGAAACAGCAGCTCCTCGCCGAAGGCGTTGAAGAGCTGGATCGTGAAGTCGGAGAGGATCTTGCCGCCGTCGGCGCTGCGCAGGCCCCAGGGCAGGAACAGCGCGGCGGTCGACAGGCTGGCCAGGAACACCGGTTCCGGGCGGATGCGGCCCAGGCCGAGCGCCAGCCGCTTCCACAAGCCGAAGGCATGGGCCAGCACCAGCGGATAGACGATGGTCGAGGCGAAGGCGAGCAGCTTGACCTTGCCGTAGGCTTCGGGCGGGGCCAGGCTGAAGCCGAACTTGAGGATCAGGATCGTCAGCAGGAACTGGCCGACGGCGCAGGCGATGGCGAAGGGAACCGGGGTCTCGTTGTGATAAGTGGTTTGCATGGCGCGTCTCGTTGTTTTTGTATTGACGTGCGCACTGTAATGAAAGGCGCTGTGCCGGGCGGTCCGTTTGCGACAGACGGCAGAAATCGCGGAACAGGCCGTCTTTACAACAGGTGTACATTAGGGCCTACGACAACGCGGAGGAGCCTCGAAATGAAAAACATGACCGCCATCCTGATCGCCGGCCTGTTCGCCGGCGCCGCATTCGCCCAGACCGCGCCTGCCCCGGTGCCGGGCCAGACCACCACGCCGGATTCGAGCACCTCGCCGGAAGTCGCCAAGGCCGCCGCCGCCCACGAGAAGGACGCCACCAAGGATGCCAAGTCCGATGCCCGGCAAAAGAAGGACGCTGCGAAGCCCGCCACCGGCAAGGGAAAAGGCAAGAGCAAGCCGACCCGGGCCAAGATCAAGGTCCCGCCCGACAACGGCCATACGAGCAAGGAAGACCCGACAGCTTAGAACCTATCCCGGTTCTTAGACCTTGAGGAACTCTTCCCGTCCGCCCAGCCAGCGCAGCAGGTGGGCGTCGACGACGGCATCAAGCTCCGGCCGGTCGGAGCCCAGCAGCCAGGCGGCGACGTCGCGCGCCTGTTCGACGATCCACTGGTCGGTCTCCAGGTTGGCGAAGCGCAGCATGGCTTCGCCGGATTGGCGCGCGCCGAGGAATTCGCCGGGGCCGCGGATCTCGAGGTCGCGGCGGGCGATCTCGAAGCCGTCGGTCGTCTCGCGCATCGTCATCAGGCGCTGCTTGGCCACCTGGCCGAGCGGGCTCTGATACAGCAGCAGGCACACGCTGGCCGCCGAACCGCGGCCCACGCGCCCGCGCAGCTGGTGCAGCTGCGAGAGGCCGAAGCGCTCGGCGTGCTCGATCACCATCAGCGAGGCGTTCGGCACGTCGACCCCGACCTCGATCACGGTGGTGGCCACCAGTACGTGCACCTCGCCTCTTGAAAAGGCATCCATGATGACCTGCTTTTCCGCCGGCTTCATGCGGCCGTGGACCAGGCCCACCACCAGGTCGGGCAGGGAAGCGGCCAGGGTCTCGAAGGTGTCGGTGGCGGTCTGCAACTGCAGCGCTTCCGACTCTTCGATCAGCGGACAGACCCAGTAGACCTGGCGGCCCTCCAGCGCGGCGGCGTGCACGCGCTCGATCACCTCGTCGCGGCGGTTCTGGTCGATCGCGCGGGTGACGATCGGCGTGCGGCCCGGCGGCAGCTCGTCGATCACGGACACTTCCAGGTCGGCGTAATAGGTCATCGCCAGGGTGCGCGGGATCGGCGTGGCCGACATCATCAACTGGTGCGGCACCAGGCCGTCGCTGCCCTTGTTGCGCAGGGTGAGGCGCTGGCCGACGCCGAAGCGGTGCTGTTCGTCGACCAGCACCAGGCCCAGCTTCGCGAACTGCACCGAGTCCTGAATCAAGGCGTGCGTGCCGATCACCAGGTTGGCTTCGCCCGATTCCGCCATCTCGCTGGCGGCCTGCTTTTCCTTCTTTTTCAGGCTGCCGGTCAGCCAGGCCACCTTCACGCCCAGCGGTTCCATCCAGGCCGCGATCTTGCGGAAGTGCTGCTCGGCCAGGATCTCGGTCGGCGCCATCAGGGCCGCCTGGTAGCCGCTGTCGATGGCCTGGGCGGCCGCCAGCGCGGCGACCACGGTCTTGCCGCTGCCGACGTCGCCCTGCAGCAGGCGCTGCATCGGATAACCCTCGCGCAGGTCCTTGCTGATTTCCTGCACCACGCGCTGCTGGGCATTGGTCAGCTGGAAGGGCAGGGCATTCAGGAAGGCCTCGGACAGCGCGCCGACGCTGGTGAGCTGGGGCGCGCCCTTTTCGCGGCGTGCCTGCTGGGCGCGTTTCAGTGACAGCTGCTGGGCCAGCAGTTCGTCGAACTTCACCCGGGTCCAGGCCGGGTGGGTCTTTTCGATCAGTGCGTTCTCGTCGACGTCCGGCGGCGGATAGTGCAGCAGGCGCACCGCCGGCTGGAACTCGGCCAGCGACAGTTTTTCGCGCACCGCGCGCGGCACGGTGTCGGTCCAGTCGACCCGCTTCATGGCATCGGAAATCGCGCGCCTCAGCACGGTCTGCGACAGGCCTTCGCCGGACGGGTAGACCGGCGTCAGGGAAGTCGGCAGGGGCGCGCCCTCGTTGACGACTTTATAAACGGGATGGACCATCTCGGCGCCGAAGAAGCCGTGGCGCACCTCGCCACGCGCCCGCACGCGGGTGCCTTCGGCCAGCTGCTTGACCTGGCTGCCGTAGAAATTCATGAAGCGCAGCTGGATGTCCGAGGTCTCGTCGGCGATCGAGACCAGCAGCTGCTTGCGCGGCTTGTACGTGATTTCGTTTTTGCTAACGATGCCTTCGACTTGCGAGACGTGGCCGCCGCGCAGGCAGGCCTCGCGGATCGGCACGATCTCGGTTTCGTCCTCGTAGCGCATCGGCAGATGCAGCACCAGGTCCATGTCGGTGCGCAGGCCGAGCTTGGCGAGTTTGCTCTCGATGGTCTTCTGAACCGGGGTTGTTGCGGGCTTGGCTGCGGCTTTGTCTTTGGTTGCGGGCATAAAGGCTGGTGTAAAATAGAGGGTTCGCCGCATACGCTTGAGCTTATATTGTAAGGCTCCTGGCACTGTTTTCCCATCATGAGCAGAATCTACTCCCTCTCCGATTTCGATTTCGACCTGCCCGACGAGCGCATCGCCCAGGTGCCGCTGCCGGATCGCAGCGCTTCGCGCCTGCTGCAGCTCGACGGCGACCGCATCACGGATCGCACATTTTCAGATATCGTCGACCAGCTTGCCGCCGGCGACGTGCTGGTGATGAACAATACCCGCGTGCTGAAGGCGCGCTTCTTCGGCCAGAAGGAATCCGGCGGCCAGGTCGAGGTGCTGGTCGAGCGCGTGCTCGACAACCGCACCGTGCTGGCGCAGGTCCGCGCGTCCAAGTCGCCCAAGCCGGGCAACCGCATCCGCCTGGCCGATGCCTTCGACGTCACCACCGGCGAACGGGCCGGCGAGTTCTTCACGCTCCACTTCGAAGGCGACGTGTTCGAGCTGATCGAGGCCCACGGCCGCCTGCCGCTGCCGCCCTATATCGCCCACGACGCCGACGAATTCGACGAGCAGCGTTACCAGACCGTCTATTCATCGGCGCCGGGCGCCGTCGCCGCGCCGACCGCCGGCCTGCACTTCGACCAGCCGCTGCTGGACAAGCTGGCCGCCAAGGGCGTGAACATCGCCTACGTCACCCTGCACGTGGGCGCCGGCACCTTCCAGCCGGTGCGGGTCGAGAACCTGGCCGAGCACAATATGCACAGCGAGTGGTACACGATCTCCTCGGCGACCGTCGATGCGGTACGCGCCGCGCAGGCCGCCGGCCGCGACGTGGTGGCGGTCGGCACGACCTCGCTGCGCGCGCTGGAGTCGGCCTCCCAGTCCGGCAGCCTGCAGGCCGGCAGCGGCGACACCCGCCTGTTCATCACCCCGGGTTACCAGTTCAAGACGGTGACCCGCCTGATCACGAACTTCCACCTGCCCAAGTCGACCCTGATGATGCTGGTCTCGGCCTTTGCCGGCTACGACGAAATCCGCAAGGCCTATGCACACGCGATCGCCAGCGAATACCGCTTCTTCAGCTATGGCGATGCGATGCTGCTAACCCGGAAAAATTAATCCAATATGCTGGAATTTACCCTTCTCAAAAAAGATACGAGCGGTCTGTCGCATGCGCGCCGCGGCCGCCTGAAACTCAACCACGGCACCATCGAGACCCCGATCTTCATGCCGGTCGGGACCTACGGTTCGGTCAAGGCGATGGACCCGACCGAGCTGAAGGAAGTCGGCTCGCAGATCATCCTCGGTAACACCTTCCACCTGTGGCTGCGCCCGGGCACCGAGGTCATGGACAAGTTCGGCGGCCTGCACGGCTTCATGGGCTGGGACAAGCCGATCCTGACCGATTCCGGCGGCTTTCAGGTGTTCTCGCTGGGCGCGATGCGCAAGATCACGGAAGAGGGCGTGAAGTTCGCCTCGCCGATCGACGGTTCGCGCCAGTTCCTGTCGCCGGAAATCTCGATGCAGATCCAGCGCTCGCTGAATTCGGACATCGTGATGCAGTTCGACGAATGCACCCCTTACGAGATCGACGGCCGTCCGGCGACCTTTGATGAAGCGGCCAAGTCGATGCGCATGTCGCTGCGCTGGGCCCAGCGCTCGATGAACGAGTTCAAGCGTGGCGAGAACCCGAACGCGCTGTTCGGCATCGTCCAGGGCGGTATGTACGAGCGCCTGCGCGACGAATCGCTGGCCGCCCTGGAAGACATCGACTTCCCGGGCCTGGCGATCGGCGGCCTGTCGGTGGGCGAGCCGAAGGAAGACATGATGCGCATCCTCGAGCACGTCGGCCCGCGCCTGCCCGAGAACAAGCCCCACTACCTGATGGGCGTCGGTACGCCGGAAGACCTGGTGGCCGGCGTGGCCAACGGCGTCGACATGTTCGATTGCGTGATGCCGACCCGGAACGCACGCAACGGCTGGCTGTTCACCCGTTTCGGCGATCTCAAGATCAAGAACGCGCGTTACAAGGATGACACGGCGCCGCTGGACGAGAGCTGCACCTGCTACTGCTGCAAGAATTTTTCGCGCGCCTACCTGCACCACCTGCACCGCTCGAAAGAGATCCTGGGCGCGCGCCTGA
The DNA here is from genome assembly GCF_052115005.1 of Massilia sp. 2TAF26. Lineage (NCBI taxonomy): Bacteria > Pseudomonadati > Pseudomonadota > Betaproteobacteria > Burkholderiales > Oxalobacteraceae > Massilia > Massilia sp. 2TAF26. The sequence continues at coordinate 36,675 of NZ_JBFRFV010000026.1, read as the reverse complement.
ACACCATCCACAACCTGCACTACTACCTGAACCTGATGCAGGAAATCCGCGATGCGATCGATGCCGACCGCTTCCACGAATTCCGCCTGCAGTTCAACGCCGACCGCGCCCGCGGGGTGTAATCCCCAGGGTGGGCACACCGTGCCCACGCGTAAATATCGCTGCACGTGGGCACGGTGTGCCCACCCTACTTGTAATTTACGCAACCGCTCCCACATGGCCGGAAACTGGCTGTTGACAGTTTGCGGGTGCTAGAATACAGCGCTTGTTTTTTCACATTCTTATAAATCGGAGTCCTTGTGTTCATTTCCAACGCTTATGCGCAAACCGCCGCCGGCGCCGCCGACCCTGGCATCATGGGCAGCCTGACGACGTTCGCGCCGATCATCATCATGTTCGTGGTCATGTACTTCATCATGATCCGTCCGCAGCAGAAGCGCCAGAAAGAAATGAAGTCGATGATGGAGGCGCTGGCCAAGGGCGACGAAGTGATCACCATCGGTGGCGTGCTGGGCCGCGTGTCCAAGGTCGCCGACGCCTATGTCACCATCGAGGTGGCTGCCGGTACCGAAATCGTGGTGCAGAAGAACGCCGTCACCACCCTGCTGCCGAAGGGCACCCTGAAGGCCCTGTAACCAGCCTTGCGGCTTCGGCCGCACGCGCTCAATTCTGAACGCTGGAACATCATGAATCGCTATCCCCTCTGGAAGTACATACTGATCCTCGTGGCGGTGCTGCTGGGCCTCCTGTACACGGCGCCGAACTATTTCGTCGATTCGCCGGCGCTGCAGGTCACCACCTCGAAGGCGACGGTCAAGATCAACAGCGACACCGTGGCCCAGGTGACCGCGGCGCTCAAGCGCGACGGCATTCCGCCGGAAGCCGTGAGCCTCGAAGGTTCGGGTGACACGACCGCCGTGCGGTCGCGCTTCGCGTCCACCGATGCCCAGTTCAAGGCCAAGACCGCCCTCGAGCGCGACCTCAACCGCGACCCGACCGATCCGGACTACATCGTCACCGTCAACCTGGCGAAGAACACCCCGATGTGGATGCAGAAGCTGGGCGCGCAGGCGATGAACCTGGGCCTGGACCTGCGCGGCGGCGTGCACTTCCTGCTGCAGGTGAATTCCAAGGCGGTCCAGGAAAGCCGCATCAAGAACCTGCAAACGACCATCCGCGGCCAGCTGCGCGACAAGAACGTGCGCCACGCCGGCATCGACCGCATCGGCAACCGCATCGAAGTCCGCTTCCGGGACGCCGACACCCGTACCCAGGCGCGCAACGTGCTGGCCCAGGATCCGGACCTGACCTTCGCCGATACCACCGACGGTACCGACCTGAAGCTGGTCGTGACCCTGAAGCCGGAAGCGCTGCAGCGTGCCGTGGAAGAGGGCGTCAAGCAGAACATCTCGACCCTGGGCAAGCGTATCAATGAACTCGGCACCACCGAGCCGGTGATCCAGCAGCAGGGCCGCGACCGCATCGTGGTGCAGCTGCCGGGCGTGCAGGACGTGGCCCATGCGAAGGACATCATCGGCCGCACCGCGACCCTGGAATTCCGCACCGTCGACGATACCGTCACCCCGGGCACCGAGCTGAGCGCCGCGGTTCCGCTGAATTCGGAACTGTTCACCACCGGTCCGGGCGCACCGGCCGTGGTGTCGAAGGACGTGTTCCTGGGCGGTGAATCGATCACCAGCGCGACGGCCAGCTTCGACCAGCAGAACCAGCAGCCGGTCGTCAGCATCAGCCTGAACGCCGAAGGCGGCCGCAAGATGCGCCAGATGACCCGCGAACGCGTCGGCAAGCGCATGGCCGTGCTGCTGCTGGAAAAAGGCAAGTACACCGTGCTGTCGAACGCGACCATCCAGGGTGAATTCGGGGCCTCGTTCCAGATCACCGGCATGCCGTCGGCGGAGAAGGCGGCCGAGCTGGCCCTGCTGCTGCGCTCCGGCGCGCTGTCGGCACCGATGGAATTCGTCGAGGAACGCGTGGTCGGCCCGCAGCTGGGCGCCGAAAACATCACCAAGGGCCTGCACTCGACCGTGTGGGGCTTCGTGGCGATCGCGATCTTCATGATCATCTACTACCAGCTGTTCGGCTTCTTCAGCGTGGTGGCGCTGGCCTGCAACCTGCTGTTCCTGCTGAGCCTCCTGTCGATGCTGCAAGTCACGCTGACCCTGCCGGGCATCGCCGCAATCGCGCTGGCGCTGGGTATGGCAATCGACGCCAACGTGCTGATCAACGAGCGTATCCGCGAGGAACTGCGTGCCGGTAACACGCCGCAGGCGGCGATCTCGGCCGGCTTCAGCCACGCCTGGGCCACCATCCTGGACTCGAACGTGACCACCCTGATCGTCGGCGTGGCCCTGCTGGTGTTCGGTTCGGGCGCGGTGCGCGGCTTCGCGGTCGTGCACTGCCTGGGCATCCTGACTTCGATGTTCTCGGCCGTGTTCCTGTCGCGCGGCGTCGTGAACCTGTGGTACGGACGCAAGAAGAAGCTGAGCAAGATCGCCATCGGTACCGTCTGGGAACCGGGCATCACGGCAGCGGGCGCCAAGTCCGCGGCCAAGAAATAAGCAGCGAGGAAAGCCATGGAATTTTTCAAGATTAAACGGGACATCCCGTTCATGCGCCACGCGTTGATCTTCAACGTGATTTCGGCGCTGACCTTCGTTGCCGCGGTGTTCTTCCTAGTGACCCGGCCCCTGCACTACTCGGTCGAGTTCACCGGCGGCACCACCATGGAGCTGCGCTACCCGCACGCGGCGGACCAGGAAAAGATCCGCCACACGCTGGAAAAGATCGGTTATGAGCAGCCCGAGGTGACCAGCTTCGGCACCGCCCAGGACATCATGATGCGCCTGCCGATCCGCAAGGACCTGCCGGGTGCGACCGCCTCGACCACCGTGTTCAACGCCGTCTGCGCGGCCGAGAACGGTACGCCGAAGCAGGTCCAGGAGACCACCGAGAAGGGCGAGAACATTACCCGTACCAGCTGCTTCACCGCGGAGGGCAAGGAAGCCGTGCACCTGCAGCGCGTCGAATTCGTCGGCCCCTCGGTCGGCGACGAACTGGCGCAGAACGGCCTGAACGCGCTGATCATGGTGGTGATCGGCGTGGTGATCTACCTGGCCGTGCGCTTCGAGTGGAAATTCGCGGTGGCGGCGATCGTCGCCAACCTGCACGACGTCGTGATCATCCTGGGCTTCTTCGCCTTCTTCCAGTGGGAATTCTCGCTGACCGTGCTGGCCGCGGTGCTGGCGGTGCTGGGCTACTCCGTCAACGAATCGGTCGTGATCTTCGACCGGATCCGCGAGACCTTCCGCAAGCAGCGCAAGATGAGCGTGACCGAGGTCATCGACCACGCGATCACCAGCACCATCTCGCGTACCATCATCACCCACGGTTGTACCGAGATGATGGTGCTGTCGATGCTGTTCTTCGGCGGCCAGGCCCTGCATTACTTCGCCGTGGCGCTGACGATCGGTATCCTGTTCGGTATCTATTCGTCCGTGTTCGTGGCGGCCGCGATCGCCATGTGGCTGGGCGTCAAGCGCGAAGACCTGATCAAGCCGATCAAGGAACGCGACGAGACCGACGGCGCCGTCGTGTAATCGCCGTCAATACGGAAAAGCCGCCCGGGCCTTGGCCTTGGCGGCTTTTTTGTTTATTGCGCACGATTTCTTCAGGTGTGTGAAACAACGCACAGAGTGTCCCTTAAGGCGGCCTTAAGATGGACTCGTCTCTTTCAGGACATCCCTAGTTTTGGACTTCACCCGCTCCGCTGGAGCGGGTTTTTTTTTTGCCGACTGGCGGGACAATTGCGGTTCCATGCCGCGCGCCGTCGTTGCGGCATGGGATAGTGATACCGATACGTACCATCCTGTCGGAGAGCCTGCTATGACGCTGAAGATAGCCACCGAGGACGACAGCAACACGCCGCCATTCAGCATGGGGAGTTTGCCTGATCAATATCACGCGCTGGTGGTTGGGAGTAGCGGAACGATCGGCGCGGCGATGATCGCCCTGTTGCGATCCGACCCACGTTGCGGTTCGGTACGGGGTTTGCACAGGCATTCCCATCCGCCCCTCGACTTCGCCGATGAAGCTGGTGTTGCCGCGGCCTCCAGCGAATTGGCGCGCGGGCCGCGTCTGAACCTCGTGGTCAACGCGACAGGTATGTTGCATGCTCCGGAACTGATGCCGGAAAAGCGCTTGGCCGATCTGGACTACGCGCACCTGCTCGCGGCCTTCCAGGCGAACACCTTCGGCCCGGCCCTGCTTTTGCGCCACGTCGCGCCCTTGCTGGCCCCCGGGCGAGGCTTGATGGCGATGCTGTCGGCCAAGGTCGGCAGCATCGGCGATAACCGGCTGGGAGGGTGGTACAGCTACCGGGCATCCAAGGCGGCGCTGAACATGCTGGTCAGGACTGCTGCGATCGAGCTTGCGCGTACCCAGCCCAATACCGTGCTGGTCTCCCTGCATCCGGGCACAGTCGAATCGCCGCTTTCCCGTCCATTCCGCGGTGTTGCCTCGGCACGCCCGGCGCACGATGCGGTCGTCGATATGCTACGCGTCCTCGATCGTCTCGTTCCTTCCGATAGCGGGGCTTTTTTCGCATACGATGGCAGCCGCCTGCCCTGGTAGCCGGGTCCGGGAACGAAGTTCCGGATCAGCCTGCTTTTGAGCGCTGCAGGAAGGCCAGGAATTCGGCGCGCATGGCCGCATCCTGGCGGAATGCGCCCCGCGTGACGCTGCTGGTCATCCGCGCATCCATGTCTTTGACACCTCGCCATTGCATGCAGAAATGGTCGGCTTCCATCGCCAGGGCGAGGCCTCGCGGCGCCATCACCGCTTCGAGCGTATCGGCCAACTGGATCAGTGCTTCTTCCTGAATTTGCGGCCTGCTCATGATCCAGTCGGCAAGGCGTGCGTACTTCGAGAGGCCGATCAATTCCGTGTCCGGGCTGGGCAGGACACCGATCCAGATCTTGCCGATCACCGGGCACAAGTGGTGCGAGCAGGCGCTGCGGACGGTGAGCGGACCGATCACCATCAGTTCGCCCGCCTGCGACACGTTCGGAAATGCCGTTACCGAAGGCATGGTTTCATATCGGCCCTTGAAGACTTCCCTGAGGAACATCTTGGCGACACGTCGTCCCGTATCGCGGCTATTGTGGTCGGCCGCCGTATCGATGACGAGGCTGTCGAGCACGTCATGCATCCTGGCGCTCACCTCATCGAGCAGCTCGTCGAGTTCTCCCGGAGCGATGAAGTCAGCGATGTTGTCGTTAGAAAAAAACCGTACTCCCCGCGCTTTCAGGCGTGCGCGGATGCGCTGCGATACGGATTGCGTGTCCGGCAGCAGGGCGCCGGCGTCGAACGGGGGCAAGAGATCGTTGGGCATAAGCTATGGCCGGAGGAATACCTCGAGTATGGGACAAGTATAGCGCTCGTCCGCAATATCATGGTCGATTATGGTTCATTAATCGGTGCAATATCGGTTCATGATACATTTGCGCCTTTTAATGGAAGTGGCAGGCCTTCGGCGCGCGCCAGCCGTTCCAGCGCCGTTTCCAGGATCGCCCGCGCGCGTCCCGCCGCATGGCCGAGATCCAGGTGCAACTGCGCGTCCATGGTGTTGCGCGAAGCACATTGCTGGCTATAGCGCTCGAAGCTGCCGATCATCAGCAACAGCTCCGCCATATGCCGCGGGCACTCGCAGGCCAGCTTGCTGCTTGCCGCGGTCAGGTTGGCCAGCGATTCTTCGTCGAAGCGCTGCGCCGGCGGGAGTTGCTCGGCGTGCCGAGCGGGCAGGCGCTGGCCCTCCAGCGCCTGGCGGCACAAAGGGATGAGCTCGCCCATCTCGGACGGCACGCGCGCCACCAGCCATCCTTGCGACCGCAACGCGCGAATGGTCGCATTCGAGCAGAAGCGGTACAGGACCACGGTTGCCGCCGCCTGCAAGGCCTTGCTGGTCGCAGCGATCATCGGGATGGCGCCTTCGTCCAGCTCCGCCAACTCGACCAGCAGCACGTCCGCGTGCAGGCCGGGGCGTGGAAACGCGGACATGTCGAGGCGTGGACAGCTGTCCAGGACGTTCAGCAGCGCCGTGTCGCGCGGGCTGGCGCCGATCCGGCGCGCCAGGCCGGGGCCGATCACCACCACATCGATCGGCCCTGGCGGCGCGCTGTCGCCGGCCTGGTCGGCGCCCCCGAGGGTACGCAACTCATCGATCGAAAGATGGGCCAGCTGGCCGATCGGATGGCCCTGGTCGACCAGTTGCTTGAGCAAGCCCAGGCGCTGTACCTGCGACGCCGTGTACAGCCGTTGGCCATGGGCCGAGCGGCGTGTCTCGGACAGGTCGTAACGGCGTTCCCACACGCGCAAGGTCTCCACCGGCAAGCCCGCCAGGCGTGCCGCTACGCCACTGCGATACGTGACCTCGCCGGGAGCGGTCGACCGGCCGTCCTGTGCATGTTCAGTTTGCTTTGTCATGATGAACCGTATTTGAACCGTAATATTCGAATTATATAGATACAAAGTCTGGACATGTGTAATTGTCCAACCTATATTTCAGAACGTGGCATACACGCATCGCTGGCTTGTCCAGCTTCTCTTACCAGTTCAACGCTTGAAGAAGGAATCGATAATGAAAAAGTTCTGGCTCGTTACGTCTCTCATGTTGTCCTGCGCCGTGGCCCAGGCAGCCGACATCGTCGACACCGCGAAATCCGCAGGCAATTTCACGACGCTGGTCAAGGCGGTGGAAGCCGCCGGCCTGGTCGATACCTTGAAGGGGCCGGGGCCTTACACCGTGTTCGCACCGACGGACGAGGCATTTGCGAAAGTGCCCAAAGCGAAACTGGATGCCTTGCTGAAGGATAAGGCTGCGTTGACCAAGGTGCTGACCTACCACGTGGTGCCTGGCAAGGTGATGGCTGCCGACGTCAAGCCGGGAATGGTGAAGTCGGTGGAGGGCAGTCCCCTGCACTTCAGCATGAAAGGCGGCAAGGTCCATGTCGACAAGGCGACCGTGGTCGCTGCCGATGTCGCCGCCGATAACGGCGTCATCCACGCCATCGATACGGTGCTGATGCCGAAGTGATCCCCAATCTCATCGTGGCGTCACTCTGAAGGGAGGTCCATCATGTTTCGTTGGATAAAAGGAATCGCCGGCTTGTTACTGGTCGCTTCGATGGCGGCGTGCGGCGGTGGCGGCGGCGACGGTGGCGATCATCCCGGCAACATCGTGCAGGTAGCCCAAAAGGACAGCCGTTTCAGCACCCTGGTGGAAGCCGTCCAGGCTGCGGGCCTGGCCGACACGCTGTCCGCACCGGGGCCGCTGACGGTGTTTGCCCCGACCAACGACGCCTTCGCGGCGCTGCTTACCGAGCTAGGGCTGAGCAAGGATCAATTGCTGAGCAATAAGGCCTTGTTGACCGCGGTATTGAAGTATCACGTCGTCTCCGGCAGCGTAACCAGTACCCAGGTGCCGATCGGCAAGCCGATCATGCCGGCGGCGGGTGGCTTCTTCAAGGCGGACAAGGTGGGAGCCGATCTGGTCATCACCGACGGACGCAACCGGACCAGCAAGATCGTGCAGGCGGATATTCCCGCATCGAATGGCGTCATCCACGCCATCGACAAGGTGCTCTTGCCAGCTGATAAGACAGTGGTGCAGGTGGCGGCAGCCAACCCGGATTTCAGTATCCTGGTTGAAGCAGTCACAGCCGCGGGACTGGCCGACACCTTGAGCGCGCCCGGCCCATTCACGGTCCTTGCGCCGACCAATGCGGCGTTCGCCTCCTTGCTGGCAGAGTTGGGCCTCACCAAGGAACAACTGCTGGGCAACAAAGCGCTGTTGACCAAGGTGCTGACCTACCACGTGGTGCCGGGGTTGGTACTGAAGGCGCAAGTGCCGCTCAATACGCCGATCACGACCGTGGAAGGCGAGACCTTCCAGGTGAGTTCGACGCTCGTCATCACCGACCGCCGTAGCCGCATGGCGAACATCACCGCCGCCGACATCCTGGCGTCGAATGGCGTCGTGCACGTGATCGACAAAGTGATCCTGCCCGCTCCCTAGCGATACAAGGATGCAGGCTTAGCATTCGCTCGCGGCGACGTCCTCTCCGATGCTTAACCGTCGCCCGTTTTGCGCCATCTTGCGGTGGCGCATTTTTTTTACAAAGTTTGCGCGAAATGTTAAAAAATGTGAGTTCGCGCACAGAGTGCTCAGGTTCAGGGAACTAAGATGGACTCGTCTCTTTCAGGACATCCCTAGTTTTGGACTTTACCCGCTCCCTGGAGCGGGTTTTTTTTGCCTGCTTGTTTGCCTGCAGGATGGATGGGGGCGTAATACTTTTCTCATCTATACGGTATTCGGTCCGCCCGCCGAAAATCTCCACAGCATCGCCGATACCGTCGCCGCCGGCGCCTGCATCAATCGGCTTGCCGACAGGCGCAGCGCGCTCGCGCAGGCCGGCCTGCCTGGCGCCGGCAAAGCGATGCTGGGTTTCGGCTGAGGGCCGGCGTTCAGTCCAGCGCCGCCACCAGGCTGCGCACCTCGTCTTCCGATTCCTGCAGGACCAGCGCCAGGGTGCCGTCGCCGACCGCGAAGTCGATGGTGGCGCTGGCCTGGGTCGGGCTGAAGCCCGGGCGTTCGAGCAGGGGGGAGGGAACCGGCGCCAGGTCCTTGGCCAGCATCAGGGTGTCGCCCAGGGTTTCCGGCGGCAGGGCGCGCATGCCGTTCCACAGGGCTTCGATCGCATCCATCACCGGGCCCGGGACGCCCAGCTTGAGCAGGACGCCGCGGCCGATCTCGATCTGGCCGTGCTCGATCCATTCGTCGGCGCCGCCGTCCAGCAGGCCGGGGAACTCGCCTGCTCTCGACAGCAGATAGAAGCCGCCGACCTCGTGCACGATGCCGGCGAACATCGCCGTGTCCGGATCGACGAAGGAAACGCGCCGCGCGATCACCAGCGCCAGCGCGGCGACGTTGGCCGAGTGCTGCCACAGCTGGTCGGCCTTGGCGCGCAGCAGCGGGTCGCTGACGCCGCTGGCCAGCTGGCGCACGATGACAGAGGCGGCCAGCGCCCCCAGCGTGCGAAAACCGACTCGCTGCACCGCGGCGCGGACGTTGGTGACGTCGTTGCCGGCGCGGTTATAGGCGGCCGAGTTGGCGATGGCGACGGTGCGCGCGGCCAGCAGCGGCTCGGTCTGCACCAGGCGTGCGGCTTCCTCGACGTGGCAGTCGGGATCGCTCAGCGCGCGCTGCAATTTCAGCGTCGCGTTGACGTGGGTCGGAAAGGCCAGCTCGCCGCGCCCGGCTTGCGCGGCGATGCTCTTGAGGGCGTCGAGTCTGTCCATGGGGAAATATTATACGGCTTAGGGCTCGCTGAAAATGGCGTCGCAGCCATCTTTCGGCTCTTCCGTGTCTTGCAATTCGTCGACCAGGCCCAGGTCGAACAATTCCTCGACCGCGTTCATGAAGCTGTTGATTTTGGTGGCGCCGATCAGGCGATAGATTTCGCCGGCTTCGTTGCGCACGCCGATCAGCATCTTTTCCTGCTTCACCTCGTCGGGCGGGGCGACGTCGAGCAGCAGGTTGCCGATGATGTGCTTGTCGAAATGGGCGGGCTTTTTACCTTCGAGCAGGGCGGTTTTCACGGGTGGGTCTTCCTTTCTTGTGTGCTGGATCGGATTATAGCGGTCGGCGCGCGCGGAGGGTCGCCGCCCGGGATTCGCGTTTTGCGGCCGCGACAGTTACCATATCGCCATGACCCAGCAGCTGCGCGGCATTGCCGCCCTCATCCTCGTCGTCCTCGTGTGGGGCACGACCTTCCCGGCCATGAAAGACCTCACCGTGACCTTTTCTCCGGTGTGGATCATTTTGACGCGCTTTGCGCTGGCGCTCGTCATCCTGTCGCCCTTCCTGTGGCGCGCGCATTGGAGCGACCTGCGCGCGGGCGTGCTGCTGGGCCTGGTCCTGTTCTTCTGCTACCTGTTCCAGGTCGAGGGCCTGGCGCTGACCAGTTCGAACCGCAACGCTTTCATCACCGGCCTGAACGTGCTGGTGGTGCCGCTGCTGGGCATCCTCGGCGGACGCCTGCCGGAGCGCCGCATCGTGTTCGCGCTGGTGCTGGCGGTTGCCGGCCTGGCGGCCCTGTGCTGGGACGGCGGCGCCTGGGGTACGGGCGACACGCTGGCGCTGCTGGGCGCCTTCTGCTTCGGTGCCTACGTCAAGATCATGGAGATCCGCACCCGCACCGCGAAACAACTGCTGAGCGTGACGGCGGCCCAGATCGGCACCGTGGCCGTGTGCGCGGCCGTGTGGCTGCTGCTGCGCGAAGTGCCACGCGGCGTCGGCGTGCTGGAGGACGCGAACAATTACTGGCGCTACATCGGCGCCAGCCTGCTGGCCTACTGGCCGAACTTCGCCTACCTGGGCGTGGTCTGCACCGCCGCCATCATCTCGCTGCAGACCTGGGGCCAGTCGCGCACCAGCGCCAACGAGGCGGCCGTGATCTATGCCTTCGAGCCGGGAGCGGCGGCCTTCTTCGGCTATTTCTGGCTAGGCGAGGCGATGACGGCCCGCGGCTGGCTCGGCGCCGCCCTGTTGATATCCGGTATGATTGTCAGTCAATGGAATACCGAGAGCCGCCCGGCGGGCGCGCTCGCCCCCGAGTGATGATCCCGACCCCTGTTCCGCATCGTTTCGATGTCGCACGCTGAACTGTCCAGCCTCGCGCAGGAAGCGCCCTTGCGCGTGCTGCTGGTAAATGCCGGCGAGCCGGATTCCCTGACCTGGGCCGGGATCGTGCAGCCCTTGCGCCTGGCGGCCAAGATGGTGGGGCCGCAGCGCCTGATCGTCGACGTGCGCACCCCCGATAAATTCGGCGGCGACGGCCAGCGCCAGTGGCACCTGGTGCTGCTGGTCGCCGACGAGGCCGAGGCCGGCCTGCGCCCCGCCAATATGCGTCTGCTGGCCCAGCGCTGCCGCGCCGCGCCCTGCTGGGGAGGCGTGGGCGCCGGCGTGCTGTGGCTGGCCGAGGCGGGCGCCTTCAACGGCGTGCGCACCGCGCTGCCGTGGTCGCTGTACCCGGATGCCGAGACCTTTGCCGACCAGGCCCTGTTCAGCCCTCACCTGTTCGAGATCGACGGCGCGCGCCTGACTTGCTGCGGCGGCGGCGCCAGCATCGACTTCGCCCTGACCCTGGTCGACATCCTGTTTGGCGCCACGGTCCAGGCCCAGGTCAAGGAAATTCTGTGCGTGGACCGCGTGCGCGGCCAGGAAGAGCGCCAGCGGGTCGCCCTGCAGGCCCGCTTCGGCGTGCTGCAGCCCAAGCTGACCGAGGCCGTGACCCTGATGGAAGCCAACATCGAAGAGCCGCTCTCGACCGACGAGATCGCCCAGCTGGCCGGCATCTCGCGGCGCCAGCTGGAGCGCCTGTTCAAGCAATACCTGGGCAGCCTGCCGTCGCGCTACTACCTCGAACTGCGCCTGAAACGCGCCCGCCAGCTGCTGCGCGACACCAACCACTCGATCGTGCAGGTGGGCCTGATGTGCGGCTTCTCCTCCGGCTCCCACTTCTCCACCGCCTTCGGCGCCCTGTTCGGCAACACCCCGCGCGAAGAACGCCAGCGCAAACTCGCCGAGTAATTTCCCAACTTCGGGGTCAGGTCCATTTTCCTAGGCGAGATGGGTGAGGATGACTGATATTGCCGGAGCATGCGTGCAAAATTGAAGAAGTTGACAAAATAGAGTGCTCTGACCCCGAATTTTGCTTGAGATAGCGCAAAAGTTGCTCGTCCAAAAATGAAAATGCCTGTCGCAGTTTGGAAAGAACTGCAAGGGTCGTGTTTCTATAATGGGTCGCTCGGCGCGGCTGCTGGAGTTCGCGCGACTCTTATCTGGATGAGGAAGAACGTCATGAATGCTAAGCTCGAATCGGGTGTCACCACGCGGCCTGTTACACGCCAGACTTTCGACGAGGTCCTCGTCCCGACCTACGCTCCGGCTGCGATGGTCCCGGTGCGCGCTTCCGGCCTGGATGTCTGGGACCAGGAAGGCAAGCATTACCTCGACTTCACCTCCGGCATCGCCGTCTCCAGCCTCGGCCACTGCAACCCGCTGCTGGTCGACGCCGTGACGCGCCAGATCAATACCCTGTGGCACCTCGGTAACGGCTACACCAACGAGCCGGTGCTGCGCCTGGCCTCGGCCCTGACCGAAGCAACCTTCGCCGACCGCGCCTTCTTCTGCAACTCCGGCGCCGAAGCCAACGAAGCCGCGCTGAAGCTGGCCCGCAAGTACGCGCACACCAAGTTCGGTCCGCACAAGTCGCGCATCGTGTCCTGCCTGTCGTCCTTCCACGGCCGCACCCTGTTCACCGTCTCGGTCGGCGGCCAGCCGAAGTACACCGAAGGCTTCGAGCCGCTGCCGCAGGAAATCAACCACATCGCCTACAACGACATCGAGTCCGCGCGCGCCGCGATCCTTGACGACGTCGCCGCCGTGATCGTCGAGCCGATCCAGGGCGAGGGCGGCGTGATCCCGGGCGATATCGAATTCCTGAAAGTCCTGCGCGAGCTGTGCGACAAGACCGGCGCCCTGCTGGTGTTCGACGAAGTGCAGTCGGGCGTGGGCCGCACCGGCGCCCTGTACGACTACATGAACGTGGGCGTGACCCCGGACATCCTGACCTCGGCCAAGGCCCTGGGCAACGGCTACCCGATCGGCGCCATGCTGACCCTGGAGGAGATCGCCCAGCACTTCAACGTCGGCTCGCACGGCACCACCTACGGCGGCAACCCGCTGGCCGCGACCGTCGCCCTGAACGTGCTCGAGCAGATCAACCAGCCGGCCTTCCTGGCCCGCGTGAACGAAGCCAGCGCCAAGCTGTTCGCCCAGCTGGAAAAACTGTCGGCCGACTTCCCGCAACTGTTCGGCAAGCCGCGCGGCAAGGGCCTGCTGATCGGCCTGCCGATGGCAGAAGGCTTCAAGGGCCGCGCCAAGGACTACACCAAGGCCGCCGAAAAGCTCGGCCTGATGCTGCTGATCGCCGGCCCTGACGTCGTGCGCCTGGCGCCGGCCCTGGTCGTCAGCGACGCCCAGCTGCTCGAAGCCGACCGCATCATGCGCGACACCGCCCAGGCCTTCATCGCCGGCTGATACGCGCCATCCGCCGGCTGCTTCGACGCAGCCGGCCTGCCTGACTCTTGATCGGGAGTTCCCATGTATGTTGTCCGTCCGGTAGAGCCCGCGGATGTCGGCGCCCTCGAGACGCTGCTGGCCACCGCCATGCCGGGAGTGCATACCCTGCCGCGCACGCGCGAGAAGATCGCCGCCCTGGTCGAACGATCAAGCGCTTCGTTCGCGGCCCACGTCGACATCCCCAGCGAGGAAACCTATCTGTTCGTGCTGGAAGACCTCGAGCACCATGAACTGGTGGGCACCGCCTCGATCCACGCCTCGGCCGGCTCGAACGGCACCTATTTCGCGTTCCGCAACGATGTGATCCAGCAGGTCTCGCGCGACCTGAACATCAGTCACAGCGTGCATGCGCTGACCCTGTGCTCGGAGCTGACCGCCTACTCGCAGCTGTCGGGCTTCACGATCCGCCACCGCAATAAGGCCAACTACCGCGCCGGCCCCGAAGCGGCCCTGCTGTCGCGCGCCAGGCTGCTGTACGCCGTGCTGGCGCCGCACCGCTTCGGCGACCGCTTCTTCGTGCCGCTGGCCGGCGTCACCGACGACGACGGCCAGTCGCCGTTCTGGGATGCGCTCGGCCGCAAGTTCTTCAAGATGGATTTCCTCGACGCCGAACGCACCATCGGCGGCGCCCGCAACCGCACCCTGATCGTCGAGCTGATGCCGCACTATCCGGTGTACGTGCCGCTGCTGCCCGGTCCGGCGCAGGCGGCCATGGGCCAGATCCACCCGGATGGCCAGCTGGCCTTCGATCTGCTGACCGAAGAAGGCTTCGAGGCCGACGAGTACATCGACATCTTCGACGGCGGCCCGATCCTGCAGGCGCACAAGAACGCGCTGCGTTCCTTCCGCGGCTCGATGGTGCGCCGCGTCGCGACCCAGGACCAGCCGCCGGGCGCGCCGGACACCATGGCCAGCTACGCGGTGGCCAGCAGCGAGCGCAAGTTCCGCGCCATCGTCGTGACCTGCGCGCCGGCCGAAAGCAGCGAGGCGCTGTGCCTGCCCGCCTGGGCCCAGCAGGCGCTCGGCGTCGCGCCGGGCGATAACGTCATCTGCGTGCGCATTTAAAGGAAACCGATCCATGCTCTTGATTCGCGCAATCACCCTGGACGACATCGATCCGCTGATCGAGATGGCGCGCCAGGTCGGCAGCGGCATGACGACCCTGAAACCGGACCGCGACATGCTGGGCGAACGCGTGAACACCGCGGTCGCTTCCTTCGCCCAGGCCATCCCGCCGGAACAGCGCGACTACATGTTCGTGCTGGACGATACCGCCAACCATCGCCTGGCCGGCGTATGCGCCATCAAGGGCGCGGTCGGCCTCACCGAACCCTTCTACAACTACCGCATCGGCACCCTGGTCCATTCCAGCCGCGAGCTGGGCGTGTTCACCCGCATGGACACGCTCTACCTGTCGAACGACCTGACCGGTTCGAGCGAACTGTGCTCGCTGTTCCTGATGCCGGAATACCGCACCGGCCATAACGGCAAGTGGCTCTCCAAAAGCCGCTTCCTGTTCATCGCCCAGTTCCAGCACCTGTTCACCGAGAAGATCATCGCCGAGATGCGCGGCTTCCAGCTTGATGACGGCTCCTCGCCGTTCTACGAAGGCCTCGGCCGCCACTTCTTCAAGATGGATTTCGACCACGTCGACGGCCTGACCGCGATCGGCAAGAAGTCCTTCATCGCCGAGCTGATGCCGCGCCAGCCGCTGTACGTGGCCTACCTGCCGGAAGACGCCCAGGCCGTGATCGGCCAGGTGCACCGCTCCACGCTGCCGGCGAGGAAGCTGCTCGAGCAGGAAGGCATGCACTACGAGGGTTACGTCGACATCTTCGACGCCGGCCCGGTGCTGCAGGGCCGCGTGGCCGAGCTGCGTGCGGTGCGCGACAGCGTGCTGACCGTGGCCGGGGAAGGCGCGGCGGAAGGCGAGTGCGACATCACCCTGGTCTCGAACACGAAGCTCGACGATTTCCGCATGATCCTCGCGCAAACCTGCGATGGCGGCACCAAGGTGGCGCTGTCGGTACGCGAACTGCAGCTGCTGCATTGCCAGGCGGGCGACCCCGTGCGCACGCTGTCACTCAATGTAAGGAAGAATACGAATGGCTGATACCAACCTCTCGAATTACATCGGCGGCGATTGGCTCGCCGGCAGCGGCCAGGAACTGGTCACCATCGATCCGTCGACCGGCCGCCAGACCTGGACCAGCAAGGAATCGAACGCCGACGACGTGGCCCGCGCAGTCGAAGCGGCGCGCGATGCCTTCGAAGACTGGGCCCTGACCCCGCTCGAGCAGCGCATTGCGATCTGCCAGCGCTTCCGCGACCTGCTCAAGGAGCATAACGAGGAACTGGCCGCGATCATCGCCGAGGAAGTCGGCAAACCGCTGTGGGAAGCCCGTACCGAAGTCACGACCATGGCCAACAAGGTCGATATTTCGGTGCAGTCCCATGGCGCGCGCACCGGCGAGACCGCCGCCAGGGTCGCCGACGGCAATGCCGTCCTGCGCCACCGCCCGCATGGCGTGTTCGCCGTCTTCGGCCCGTATAACTTCCCCGGCCACCTGCCGAACGGCCACATCGTGCCGGCCCTGATCGCCGGGAACACCCTGGTCTTCAAGCCCAGCGAATATGCGCCGCGCACCGCGGTGCGCACGGTCCAGCTGTGGGAACAGGCCGGCCTGCCGAAAGGCGTGCTGAACCTGGTCAACGGCGGCCGCGAGACCGGCATCGCGCTGGGCGCCAACCCGATCGTCGACGGCGTGCTGTTCACCGGCAGCAGCCAGACCGGCGCCGCCCTGCATAAACAGTTCGGCGGCATGCCCGGCAAGATGCTGGCCCTGGAAATGGGCGGTAATAATCCGCTGGTGGTCTGGGACGTAGAGGATCAAAAGGACAAGCGCGACGCCGCCGTCCACCACGCCGTGATGTCGGCGTTCATTTCGGCCGGCCAGCGCTGCACCTGCGCGCGCCGCCTGATCGTGCACGACACCCCGCAGGGCCAGGCCTTCATCGACCGCCTGGTCGAGGTGGCGGGCAAGCTGGTGGTCGGTCCCTCGAACGCCGATCCGCAACCCTTCATGGGCCCGGTCGTATCAAGCACGGTGGCGAGGCGCCTGGTCGAAGCCCAGCAGATGATGGAAGAGAAGGGCGGCAAGGTGCTGCTGCGCATGCGCCAGCTGGATCCTGATAACGGCTTCGTCACCGCCGGCATCGTCGACGTCACCGGCGTGCAGGGCATCCCGGACGAGGAATGGTTCGGCCCCCTGCTGCAGATTATCCGCGTGCAGGATTTCGACAGCGCGATCAAGGCCGCCAACGCCACCGAGTTCGGCCTGGCCGCCGCGCTGCTGTCGCCGTCGGAAGCGCTGTGGAAGCGCTTTGCCGTCAAGGCCAGGGCCGGCGTGGTGAACTGGAACCGCCCGACCACCGGCGCGGCCAGTTCGGCGCCTTTCGGCGGCGTCGGCAAGTCGGGCAACCACCGCCCGAGCGCCTACTACGCGGCCGACTACTGCGCCTATCCGGTCGCCTCGATCGAAACCTCCGAGCTGGAAATGCCGGCCAAACTGTCCCCCGGACTGAGCTTCTAACACTATGCGTAATGCCCGCGAATTCAACTTCGACGGCCTGGTAGGGCCTTCGCACAACTACGCCGGCCTCTCCTTCGGCAACGTCGCCTCCTTCAACAACGTGAAGAGCGCGTCGAACCCGAGGCAGGCTGCCCTGCAGGGCCTGGCCAAGATGCGCGAACTGGCCGCGCGCGGTTTCGCGCAAGCCGTGCTGCCGCCGCAGGCGCGCCCGAACTTCCGGATGCTGCGGCGCCTCGGCTTCTCTGGCCTTGATGCCGACGTGCTGGCCCAGGCGTATCGGGAAGCGCCGGTGATCCTGGCCTGCGCCTGGTCCGCTTCGCCGATGTGGACCGCGAACGCCGCCACCGTCAGCCCGTCGAGCGACACCGCGGACGGCCGCGTGCACTTCACGGCCGCCAACCTGAACAACAAGCTGCACCGTGCCGAAGAGCACATCCAGTCGACCCGCACCCTGCGCGCACTGTTCGCGAACAGCGACCGCTTCGTGGTGCACGAGCCCCTGCCTTCCACGCCGGCGTTCGGCGACGAGGGCGCGGCGAACCACACCCGCTTCGCCAGCGCCCACGGCGCTCTTGGGGTCGAGTTCTTCGTCTACGGCCGTGTGGAATTCGACCCGTCCGCACCGAGCCCGAAAAAATACCCGGCGCGCCAGACCCTCGAAGCCTCGCAGGCGATCGCCCGCCTGCACGGCCTGGATGCGGCGCGCACCGTGTTCGCTTCGCAGAACCCGGACGTGATCGACCAGGGCGTGTTCCACAACGACGTGATCGCGGTCGGCAACGGCAACGTGCTGTTCTACCACGAGCAGGCTTTCGCCGACGAGACCGCGACCCTGGACGCGCTGCGCCGTGCGCTCGCCAACGTGGACGCCGACCTCGCCGCGGTGCGTGTCGATACCGGCATGGTGCCGGTCGCGGACGCGGTGGCCAGCTACCTGTTCAACAGCCAGCTGCTGTCGAAACCGGATGGCCGCATGGCGCTGGTGGTACCGCACGAATGCCGCGAGAACGCCGCGGTCTCGCGCTTCTTGGCCGGCCTGGTCGCGAGTGGCGGCCCGATCGACGAACTGATCGAGTTCGACCTGCGCCAGAGCATGCGCAACGGCGGCGGCCCGGCCTGCCTGCGCCTGCGCGTGGCGCTGACCGATGACGAGGCGGCCGCGATGCACCAGGGCGTGATCATGACCGATGAGCTCTACGCGAAGCTGGTGCCCTGGGTCGAGCGCCACTACCGCGACCGCGTCGAGCCGAAGGACCTGGCCGACCCGCAGCTGGCGATCGAATGCGCCGCCGCGCTGGAAGAACTGGAGCGTCTGCTCGGCCTGCCCGGACTGTACGACCTGGATTAACGAAGAGCCCCCGAAAATATTGCCGCGTGGATACAGAACTGCCTCGCCAGCGTCTTTACGGCATGTTCTAATAGCGGATTAGCTTTCGGGATAAGAAAGCAAGGAATCTGGACGGGACAACCCCGTCCGCATAAGCCTGAGCACGCGTGGCCACAAGCCGCGACGGACTCGGCATCAACACTCAGCTTTGGAGAAGCAAATGAATAAAGACATGCCGTCGGACCTGCGTACCCGTACGCTCGCCCTGGTTAACGAGAAAAATGCGGAAAACAAGCCTGCCGAACAGCTTGGTGCGCTGATCGGCGCCTGGCTCGGTTCCCTCGACGACGAGGACCTGGCGGGCGTTTCGCCGGACAGCCTGGCCGCGATCCTGCAGGACGGCTTCGCCCAGGTTGCGCAACGCACCGGCCAGGGCTGCCAGATCGCCCAGATGCGCTACACCGACGGGCGCTGCGGCATGTCGACTGCTCTCCTGATCCTCAACGAGGACATGCCCTACCTGGTCGATTCCTTCGTGATGGCGCTGCGCCGCCAGCGCGTGGTGGCGACCGGTGTGATGAATGCCGTGCTGCCGGTTCGCCGCGACGCGAATGGCGCCGTGGTCGCCGTCGGCGAAGCCGGCGCGCCGCTGGAATCCTATGTGCTCTGCCTGCTGGGTGAAGACCTGCCGCAGGAAGAGCTGGCCGCCCTGGTCGAGCGCCTGCAGATGGTGGCGCGCGACGCCGCCGTCGTCCACCGCGACGCCGTCGCCATGGGCGACCGCATGAGCGCCGTTGCCGCCGACGCCGCCGCGCAGGGCACGCCTGCCGGCCAGGAAGTCGCCGCCTTCCTCGAATGGGCCAGGAACGAAGGCTTCGAGCCCTTCGGCTATGCCTACTACTTCGTCAAGCCGGGCGTGCGCGAACTCGAACGCGACATCCCGAGCCGCATCGGCGTGCTGCAGGACACCTCGCACCCGGTCTACGCGACGAGTATCCAGAACATCCCGGGCGACTTCGAGATCCTGTCGAAGCGCGAAGAGACCCTGTCGATCGTGAAGGCCGACGTCGCCGGCACCCTGCACCGCGACCAGCCGCTCGACTTCATCGGCGTGCGCGCCACCGACGCCCAGGGCAACACCATCGGCGAACACTGCTTCATCGGCCTGTTCACCCGCGCCGCCACCTCGACCCCGTTGGCGCGCCTGCCGTTCGCGCGCGGCCGTGTCGCCAAGGTGCTCGGCATCGCCGGCGTGCGCCAGGAAGGCTTCCGCGCCGAGAAATTCCTGGAGATCCTGGAATCGCTGCCGCGCACCGAAGCGCTGGAAGCCGATCCGGAATGGCTGGCCCAGGTCTGCAGCGCCGTGGTCTCGCTGTACAAGCAGCCGCGCGCCAAGGTGTTCGCGCGCCGCGACGTCTACGCCCGCCACCTGAACGTGCTTGTCTACCTGCCGCGCGAGCGCTACAGCGCCGCCGTGGTGGCCGCCCTGGCCCAGGCCCTGAAGGACAGCTCGGGCGCCAGCGACGTGCGTACCCAGACCCTGGTGGCCGACGGCCCGCTGGCCCGCGTCTACCTGATCGCCCAGGCCGCGCGCAATCCGCTCGACCTGGAAACCGACATCCAGCAGCCGCTGCTGTCCGTGCTGGACGGCTGGCATGACCGCTACACCACGCTGACCGATGGCGTCGAAGACGTCCCGACCCGCAACGCGCTGCGCAAGCTGCTGCCGACCCTGCCGGTCAACTACGTGGCCGCCACCGCGCCGGAAGTCGCCTTCCGCGACGTCGCCGCCATCCTCGGCAACGGCAAGCCGAACCACGTGTCGGTTCGCATCGAGAGCGACGCCGCGACCGCTGGGGCAAGCTCTGCGTCGATCCGCCTGTACTCGACCGGCAGCCTGCCTTCGCTGTCGCGCATCCTGCCGGCCCTGCAGAACGCCGGCGTGGCGATCGACCGCGAGCAGGCCTTCGCGATCACCACCACCGACGGCGCCCGCCACTTCGTGACCAGCCTGATCGTCGATGCGGAAAGCGCGGCCAAGCTGGCCAAGCCGGGCATCGCCGAGGTGGCCGAAGAGCTGTTCGCCGCCCTGTTCAACGATGAAGCCGAAGACGGCCGCCTGAACGGCCTGACCATCGAAGGCGGACTGTCGACCCGCGAAGTGCAGCTGGTGCGTGCCTACATCAGCTACTGGCGCCAGGCCGGCAGCAAGTTCTCGACCCGCTACATGGCCGAAACCCTGCGCCTGCGCGCCGGCCTGGTGCGCGAACTGGTCGAAGGCTTCAAGCTGCGCTTCGATCCGAAGCTGGGCGAAAACGAGCGCGCCTCCGGCAACGCCAAGCTGGCCGCGCTGAAGGCCGGCCTGGCCCAGGTCAACCACGCCGACACCGAAGAGATCATGGCCGCCCTGGTCGACCTGGTGATGGCGACCGTGCGCACCAACTACTTCCAGGGGGACGAGAAAACCCGCGGCGACAAGATCATCTTCAAGATCGCCACCGCCGACCTGGCGCTGGCCCCGGAACCGCGTCCGTGGCGCGAAATCTATGTGTTCTCGCGCCGCTTCGAAGGCGTGCACCTGCGCGGCGGCCCGGTCGCCCGCGGCGGCCTGCGCTGGTCGGACCGCATGGAAGACTACCGCACCGAAGTGCTGGGCCTGGTGAAGGCGCAGATGGTCAAGAACGCCGTGATCGTGCCGGCCGGCTCGAAAGGCGGCTTCGTCTGCAAGCAGATGCCGAAGGATGCCGTGCGTGAAGTGGTGGCGGCCGAGGGCGAAGCAGTCTACCGCCTGTTCATCTCCAGCCTGCTGGAAGTGACCGACAACCGCGTGCGCGGCGAGATCGTCGCGCCGAACGACACCGTGCGCTACGACCAGGACGACCCGTACCTGGTGGTGGCTGCCGACAAGGGCACCGCGACCTTCTCCGACATCGCCAACAACATCGCCGTCTCGCGCGGCTTCTGGCTGGGCGACGCCTTCGCCTCGGGCGGCTCGAACGGCTACGACCACAAGAAGATGGGCATCACCGCGAAGGGCGCCTTCGAAGCCGTCAAGCGCCACTTCTACGAGATGGGCCATGACATGAACACCACCCCGATCACCATGGTCGGCGTGGGCGACATGTCGGGCGACGTGTTCGGCAACGGCGTGCTGCTGTCGAACCAGCTGAAACTGGTCGCCGCATTCGACCACCGCCACATCTTCCTGGATCCGACCCCGGACGTCGCCGTCTCCTTCAACGAGCGCAAGCGCATGTTCGCGCTGCCGCGTTCCTCGTGGGAAGACTACGACAAGAGCCTGATCTCGCAGGGCGGCGGCGTGTTCCCGCGCAGCGCCCGCCACATCGAGCTGACCCCGCAGGTCCGCGCCGCGCTGGGCATCGAAGAGACCAGCCTGTCGCCGGAAGAGCTGATGCACCGCATCCTGCTGGCGCCGGTCGACCTGTTCTACAACGGCGGCATCGGCACCTACATCAAGGCCTCGACCGAGACCCACGCCCAGGTGCGTGACCGCGCCAACGACAACATCCGCGTCAACGGCAGCGAACTGCGCTGCAAGGTCGTGGCGGAAGGCGGCAACCTGGGCGCGACCCAGGCCGGCCGTATCGAGTTTGCCCTGGCTGGCGGCCGCATCTTCACCGATGCGATCGACAACTCGGCAGGCGTGGACTGCTCCGACCACGAAGTCAACATCAAAATCTGGCTGGACACCGAAGTCAATGCCGGCCAGCTGCCGGAAGCCGACCGTAACCGCGTGCTGAACGAGATGACCGGTGCCGTGGAAGAGCTGGTCCTGCGCGACAACAAGCTGCAGACCCACCTGCTGGTGCGCGAAGCCCAGGCCCAGTCGAACAGCGCGGTGGTGGACGGCTATGCCGCCCTGATCGCCAGCCTGGAAGCCGAGGGCGCCGTTTCCCGCGAGCTGGAACAGCTGCCGTCCGAGACCGAGCTGCAGCGCCGCAAGGCACTCGGCCAGGGCCTGACCACGCCGGAACTGGCGGTCGTCATCGCCAACGTCAAGAACCGCTTCAAGCGCATCCTGGCCGCCCTGCCGCTGACCGAGCAACCGTGGGCCGAAACCGTGCTGCGTCCGTACTTCCCGGAACAGCTGGTCGCCACCCGCAAGCCGCTCGCGCACCCGCTGGCCAACGCCATCCTGGCGACCGTGCTGGCCAACGAGTCGGTCAACCGCTGCGGTCCGCTGATGCTGCGCGACCTGGCCCAGGAACACCGCATCGACGACGCCGAAGTGGTCAAGGCCTGGGGCCAGGCCTGGGCTGCCCTGCACCTGGCGCCGGTATTCGATGCGCTCGACGCCGACGCCCTGAAGGTGCCGCGCGACGTCTCGCAGACCGTCGATGTGCGTACCCGCGTGATGCTGCGCACCGTGATCGAAGGCGTGCTGTCGCTGCCGGCCGAACAGGCAGGCGCCGGCGGCATGGCCGAGCTGTCCAAGCTGTTCTCGCAGCCGGAGCAGCTGGCGCGCCTGAATCCGGGCAAGTCGGATGCGGACGCCCACGCCGGCCTGCCGCCGTCCTTCGCGCAGGCATGGAAGGCGGTCGACACGGTCGAATCGCTGGCGGCCTTCCTGTTCGCGGCGGTGTCGGTGCAGAGGCCTGGCGGCATGTCGCTGGCCGAGTTCCTGCAGGTCGGCATGCTGCTGCGCGCCGAATCCGGCATCGACACGCTGGAGCGCGGCCTGAAGCTGCCGGCCACCAGCAAGTCGCAGGAACAGCTGCGCAACTACGCGATGCAGGCCCTGCGCCGCACCCAGCAGCGCCTGCTGCTGACCGTGCTGGAACGCAGCAAGCAGACCGGCGACATGCAGGCCGCGGTGCAGGAAGTCACCAGCGCCATGGGCCTGACGGGCTTCGCCCAGCCGACCGACCTCGAACAGGCGATGCTGAACGTCTGGTCGCTGTCGGAAGGTTCGAGCCCTGAACGCATCGCGGCCTAAGTTGCTGAGTCAAGCCATGAGCGCAGCTTCGTTCGAAGCACTGCCGGAATCGGTACGGGTCCTGGCCCAGGCCGATTTCGGCCAGGTGGCCGGCCTGTTCCGCGACGCCGGCTTCACGGTCGGCCTCCCTGCAAAGGGCGTGCTGACCTTGAAGCATGCGCATGCCGACACGGCGCGTGCGAGCGTGCTGCTGTCGGTGGGCGTGCACGGCGACGAGACCGGGCCGATCGAGATGGTCGCGCACCTGCTCGATGCGCTGTCGCGCGCGCCGCGGGAACTGAAGGTGGACCTGATGCTGTGCGTCGGCAGCATCGACGCCATCGCGGTCGGCAAGCGTTTCATCGACGCCGACCTGAACCGCATGTTCCGCCTCGAACGCGGCGACCTCGCCGGCACCTTCGAGGCGGGCAGGGCGGACACCCTGATCGCCGCGACGCGTGCGTTCTTCGACGGCGCCGGCCCGCAACGCTGGCACCTCGACCTG
Source organism: Massilia sp. 2TAF26 (assembly GCF_052115005.1). NCBI lineage: Bacteria > Pseudomonadati > Pseudomonadota > Betaproteobacteria > Burkholderiales > Oxalobacteraceae > Massilia > Massilia sp. 2TAF26. Next base: position 13,092 of record NZ_JBFRFV010000026.1, on the reverse strand, counting down.
CACACGGCAATCCGCGCCTCGCGCTATCCGAAGTTCGCGATCGTGCCGGAGCTGATCGAGAAGGGCGCGCGCAAGGCCCTGATCGAATGGCTGGGGCAGGGCGGCATCGAAGCCGTCATCATGAACCCGAAGTCGGCCGGTACCTATTCGTACTGGACGGCGGAGCGGCACGGCGCCGCCGCCAGCACGGTGGAGCTGGGCCGCATCGGCACCCTGGGGCGGAACGACCTGTCGCAGTTTGCGGCGATGAGCGCGGCGCTGCATGCGCTGTTGCGCGGAGCGCCCGCGCCGTCCGGGCAGGCGCCGCTGGTGTTCGACACCGCCCAGTCGATCATGAAGCTGTCCGATGCCTTCCGCATGAGCTTCGGGCGCGACACCGAGAACTTTACGCCCCTGAAAAAGGGCGAGGTCATCGCCACCGACGGCGATACCGTCTATACCGTCCAGCACGACGAGGAATTCGTCGTCTTCCCCAATCCGGACGTGCGTGTGGGTCTGCGCGCCGGAATCATGGTGGTGCGCACCTAATTCAATCGTGCGCGCTAGACTACCCCTTTCGACCGAAAGGGGAGTCTTTTCCATGAGCATGCTGTTTTCTCCGATCAAGCTGGGCCCGCTGGAGCTGGCCAACCGGATCGCCATCGCGCCGATGTGCCAGTACTCGGCCGACGAAGGCCTGCCGACCGACTGGCACATGATCCACCTGGGCCACCTGGCGCTGTCCGGCGCGGGCCTCCTGATCATCGAGGCGACCGCGGTCACGCCGGAGGGACGCATCTCGCCCGAGGACCTGGGCCTGTGGTCCGACGAGCACGCGGCCGCGCTCGAACCCGTCATCAATGCGATGCGCCGCCACTCGCCAATCAAGATCGCGATCCAGCTCGGCCATGCCGGCCGCAAGGCATCCAGCGAAGTCCCCTGGCAGGGCGGCGCCAACATCCCGCCGGATCACCAGCGCGGCTGGCAGACCGTGGCGCCGTCCGCCATTCCGCATGCGCAGGGCGAGACCGTGCCGCTGGCGCTCGATGCCGACGGCCTGCAGCGCGTGAAGGAAGGTTTTGTCGCCAGCGCCCGCCGCGCCGATGCGCTCGGCCTGGACGCGATCGAGATCCACGGCGCCCACGGCTACCTGCTGCACCAGTTCCTGTCGCCGCTGTCAAACAAGCGCTCCGACGAATACGGCGGCTCGCTCGAGAACCGCATGCGCTTCCCGCTGGAAGTGTTCGATGCGATCCGCGCGGCCGTGTCGCCGGAGATGGTGGTCGGCATGCGCATCTCGGCCACCGACTGGGTCGAGGGAGGCTGGGACCTGGGCCAGAGCCTGGCCTTGTCCGAGGCGCTGGAACAGCGCGGCTGCCAGTTCCTCCACGTCTCGAGCGGCGGGCTGTCGCCGCTGCAGAAGATCCCGGTGGGGCCGGGCTACCAGATCGAGTTCGCGGCCCGCATCAAGCAGGAGACCAGCATGCCGGTGATCGGCGTGGGCTTGATCACCGAGGCCAAGCAGGCCGAGACCATTGTCCAGACCGGCCAGGCCGACATGGTGGCGCTGGCGCGCGCCATGCTGTACGACCCGCGATGGCCCTGGCATGCGGCGGCCGAACTCGGCGCCAGCGTGAGCGCGCCGCCGCAGTACTGGCGCTCCCAGCCCCACGAGTACAAGAACCTGTTCGGCGATACCCGCCTGGGCCAGCGCTGACGCCGTTCGTTCCGCGTTTCCTGCAGTTTGTCGCATGAGGAGGGCTGGCCCGGTCGCGCCTTGTTAGAGTTCAATCACTACTAACAGAAAGGCCATCCCATGCGTACACTGCTCGCCATCGCCTGCCTCGCCGCCCTCGGCGGCTGCGCCATCGTCGTCGCTCCCGGCGCCGACGGCGACTACCAGGTCCGGACCCCCTTCAACGGTAACACGGTCGACGGCGACGGCGTGGCCGCGCGCGACCAGCGCATGATCGGCACCGTGAACGGCCTGGACGTGAATGGATCCTTCGTGGTCGACGTGCGTGTCGGCCCGGCAACCTCGCTGGTGGTGGAAGCCGACAGCAACCTGCTGCCGCTGATCCGCACCGACGTGCGCGGCGACACCCTGAACATCTATGCCGACCGCTCCTACCGCAGCCGCAATCCGGTGCACGTGATCTACACGGTGCCGCGCCTGACCGACCTGAACCAGAACGGCTCCGGCCGCATCACGGTGGAAGGCCTGAGCGGCACGCCGCTGTCCGTGCGCCGCAACGGCTCGGGTTCCGTGAACCTGTCCGGCCAGGTGGCCAGCCTGGAAGCCAGCAGCAACGGCTCGGGCAGCCTCGACGCCTCGCGCCTGCAGAGCGCCAACGCCAGGCTGAACCTGAGCGGCTCCGGCCGCCTGGAAGTCGGCGAGGTTCGCGGCGACTACGCGATCGTCAACCTGAACGGCTCGGGCCAGCTGCGCGTGACCGGCACAGTGCGCTCGCTGACGGCACGCGCGAACGGCTCCGGCCACCTCGACCTGGGCAAGCTGTCCAGCGACCAGGCCGACCTCTCGTCCTCGGGCTCGGGCGGCATCACCGCCAACGTCCGCCAATCGCTGATCGCCCAGAACGGCGGTTCGGGCGGGATCCGCGTGTACGGCAATCCGGGGCAGCGCTCGGTGAGCGGCAACCACGTTCAAATGCTGAATTAAATATCGTGGCGGCCGCATCAACGTAGGGTGGGCACTCCGTGCCCACGCCCGTCGATGGTATTACAGCAGGTGATCGAGCAGCTCCGGCCCGAACACCTCGCGATGCAGGCGCCCAGCCGGCACACCCAGGTGCAGCAGCGACAGCCACTGCGCCTGCATGAACTTGTGCGGACCGCACAGCCACACATTCGCTCCCTCGCGCGGCCAGGACGGCAGCTTGGTCACGTCCATGCGGCCTTGCGCATCTTCATAGAAGGTCACCAGCGACAGGTTCGGCATCGCATCCTTCAGCGCGCCCACTTCCTCGCGCAGCGGATGGTGGGTGGCGTCGCGCGCGGCATGGGCGAAGATCACGCGGCGCTGCGGATTCACTTTTGCGATGCGCTTCAGTGCCGACACCATCGGGGTGATGCCGATGCCGGCCGACAGCAGCACGATGGGCTGCTCGCCTTCGGTGTCGGGAGTGAATTCGCCGAAGGGATGCGAGACCTGCAGGATCGAGCCCATCTGCACGTTCTGGTGCAGCCAGTTCGAGACCATGCCGGCCGGCGTGCCGGCGTCGGCGTCTTCACGCTTGACGGAAATGCGCTGGCTTTCCTTGCCGGGGGCGTCGGACAGGCTGTACTGGCGCAGCTGGTGGCTGCCGTCCGGCAGGTCGACCGCGACGCTGACGTACTGGCCGGCCTGGAAGGCCGGCAGCGGCTTGTCGTCGGCCGCGACGAAGCGGAAGGACACCACGTTCTCGCTCTCGCGGACGACTTCCGTGACGCGCATCGGGCGGGTCTCGCCCGGCTGGATGCCGGCGGTGCTATACATCTCGGCTTCGGCGGCGATCAGCAGCTTGGCCAGCGAGTTGTAGGCTTCCTTCCAGGCGTCCAGCAGCGGTTCGGTGGCGGCGTCGCCCAGGGTCGCGGCGATTGCGCCCAGCAGGTGGCGGCCGACGATCGGGTAGTGTTCGGCGCGGATGCCGACCGAGACGTGCTTGTGGACGATGCGATTGACCACCGGACCCAGCGCGCCCGGATTGCCGATGTTGGCCGCGTAGGCGAACACCGCCGATGCCAGCGACTGCTGCTGCGCCCCGCTTGCCTGGTTGCCCATGTTGAAGATGCGGGTCAGCTCAGGATGCGCGCCCAGCATGTTCTGGTAGAACAGCTTGGTGATGGTCAGGCCGTGTTGGCGCAGGACCGGCACGCTGGCGTCGATATAGGGGCGGGAAGCGTCGGAAATCATGGTTTTTTCCTTATTGATGCATTTAAAATGCAGATTTAACGTTCAAAAAAATGCCCGCGAAGCGAGCACCTACTTCTCTTCTTTCCAAGTCTATGAGCCAGCCTTGGCTGTCTCACTCTTGTTTCCACTCCAGAACATCCGGTGCATGCGAATCACCTGTTCGCCAGTCGCGCCCGAGGTGGCGTTGGCCAGCGTGTAGCGGTCCATCGCCTCGTAGAAGGCGCGCATCCCGGCGCGCAGCATGCCGCGCAGCTGGCAGTCGAGCTTGAGGGCGCAGTCCGTTCCCTCGCAGTCGACCAGTTCATCGTCCTCGCCTTCCAGCTTGCGCAACACCTGGCCGATGGTCAGGGTGCTTGGGTCGGCCGCCAGGCGCAGGCCGCCGTTGCGTCCGCGCGTCGCCGTGATCCAGCCCAGCTTGGCCAGCTGCCCGACCACCTTCACCAGGTGGTTCAGCGGGATGTCGAACTGGGCGCCGATCTCGGCAACCGTCACCGGGTGAGGGCGTTCGCCGGCCCGCTCCAGGTAAATGAGCACGCGCAGGCCGATATCGGAAAAGCGGGTGAGGCGCATCGTTTGGTCTTCGTGAAAACACAGGTATTCTACATAAATATGCATAAAAAATGCATCTTTAAGGGAATATTTTTTCTGAGCATTGCAAAATGTTATCTATAAGTGGCCAGCAACTGGCCCTATAATCGCAGGCTTTGGAAGTGCGACCAAAGGACACGCCGTGAACCAGACATTGGGCCAGAAGCTCTTTAGAACCAAGACGTCCGAGCGCAAGCTCGACGACTCTGCCGTCCATGGCGGTGGGCTCGGCCGCACGCTCGGCCTGTTCCCGCTGACCATGATCGGCGTCGGCGCCACCATCGGTACCGGCATCTTCTTCACCATGGTCGAAGCGGTGCCGAAGGCCGGCCCGGCGGTGGTGCTGTCGTTCCTGCTTGCCGCCATCACCGCCGGCCTGACCGCGCTGTGCTATGCCGAGCTGGCGGATCGCGTGCCGGCCTCCGGCTCGTCCTATTCCTTCGCCTACGCCACCGTGGGCGAATTCGCCGCCTTCGTGGTCGCCGCCTGCCTGCTGCTGGAATATGGCTTGGCCGCCAGCGCCACCGCGATCGGCTGGTCCGACTACCTGAACAACTTCCTGCAGAACGCGATCGGCTGGCAGATCCCGGACGCCCTGCGTTCGCCGATGATCGTCTCGGGCAAGAACGGCATCGAATTCCATGCCGGCCACATCAACCTGCCGCCGATCCTGCTGGTGGTGATGTGCTGTGTCCTGCTGATCCGCGGCACCAAGGAATCGGCGGCCACGAATGCCATCATGGTCATGATCAAGCTCGTCATCCTGATCTTCTTTGCGGCGATCGCCCTGACCGGCTTCGACATCAATAACTTCCACCCCTTCTTCGCGGCGAAGGACGGCCACAGCCTGGGCGGCATGGCCGGCGTGACGGCGGCGGCGGGCACCGTGTTCTTCTCCTTCATCGGCATCGACACCATCGCCACCGCCGGCGAGGAAACCCGCAACCCGACCCGCGACGTGCCGCTCGGGATCCTGATCGCCCTCTTGATCGTGACCGTGTTCTACATGCTGGTGGCGGTTGCCGCCATGGGCGCCCAGCCGGCCCATATGTTCGAGGGCCAGGAAGCCGGCCTCGCCGTGATCCTGCAGAACGTGACGGGCAAGGCCTGGCCGGCACTGGTGCTGTCGGGCGGCGCCGTCATCTCCGTGTTCTCGGTGACCCTGGTGACGATCTACGGCCAGACCCGCATCCTGTATGCGATCTCGCGCGACGGCCTGATCCCGAAGACCTTTCAAAAAGTGAACCCGCGCACCCAGTCGCCGGTGGCGAATACCCTGATCGTCTCGATCGTGGTGGGCATCGTGGCCGGCCTGGTCGACTCCACCTTCCTGTGGGACATGGTGAGCATGGGCACCCTGGTCGCCTTCATGGTGGTCTCGGTGGCGGTGCCGGTCATCCGCCGCAAGCAGAAGGAAGAGGACAAGCGCACCGGCCGCAAGGGGTTCCGCGTGCCTTTCGGTCCCTACCTGGTGCCGGGCCTGTCGATCCTGGCCTGCCTCTACCTGGTGCTGGGCCTGTCGCCGATCACCTATACCGTGTTCGCGGTGTGGATGACGGTGGCGGTGCTGACCTATTTCGGCTATGGGCTGCGTAACAGCCGCTTGAACAGGGCTGGGACGCAGGCAACGGAGTTGACGCATTAATCACGCGTCATCCCCGCGAAAGCGGGAACGACGTGCTTGAGTTACCGGATTACTTCTGCATCCTGTAACGCTCCAGCCAATGCGCGCGGTCAGCGGCAGGTTCTGCGGCCAGACTTCGCGCACGGCCTCCAGGGTCGTCCAGCGTCATCTCCTTCGGCACTTTCGGCAGGCCGCCACCGTAGGCGACAGCCGACAGCGCGATGGTGTCCCAGCCTTAGGGCGCATCGGACGGGATGTGGTCGTCGCCTTCCCAGGGACGGTTGGCGCTGGCCTTGCGGCCGATCGAGAACCGCCGGTCCTCACCGCGCCAGCGGCTTCACATACGTTAACAGGCTGACCAGCGTCTTGCCCGGCTCTTCCCAGGGGATCATGTGGGCCGAGCGCTCGAACCATACCGCGCGCTTGTACGGGGCCTGTACCTGCGCCAGCCAGGCTTCGGCCGGGGCGGTGGGCGTGGTGTAGTCATGCCGGCCGAGGAACATCACGACCGGGATCGGGAAACGCTTCACGCCGGAGAAATCGACCTGCACGAATTCCGGCAGCACCCGTCCCAGCGTCAGCAGGCTTCCACGGTCGATGTCGCGCACCTGCTTGCCGTCGTATTCGGGCGAGAGAAGGGGACCATCGAAGAAGTAGCCGGAGCTGCTGCGGAAGGCGCTCAGGCCGCCGTAGTATTGCGGCCACTTGCGCGCCACGATGATGCGCTCGCGCGTGATCGGCTGGTTGCCGGGGTAGGGAGCGATCGAGGCGAGGTCGCGCAGCGCCTCCCGGTTGTCGTGCGCCTTTGCCTGCGCCATCGCATAGTCGAAGCTGATGCGCTCGTTCTCGCGCGTGCTGATCACCTGGCCGATGCCGACATAGGCATGGAACAGGTCGGGGCGCTTGAGTGCCGCCTTCATGGCGATGATGGTGCCCCAGCTGTGACCCATCAGGATCAGCTTGTGCTTGCCGTAGCGCTGGCGCAGGTGCTCGGCCACTTCGATCGCATCGTCGACGTAGCGTTCGATACGGATCGTGCCGCCGACCGCTTCCGGATCGGTCTCGCCATAGGTCTTGCCCGCACCGCGCTGGTCGTAGTTGGCGACGGTGAAGTATTCTTCGATCGGACGCTGGAACTGCCACATGGTCGGCGTGACGGGGGAGGCCGGGCCGCCGTGAACGAACAGGACCATCGGATTCTCGCGATCCTGGCCGCGCACGCTGATCCACTGGTCGATGCCGCCGATGCGGGTCTTGTACGACTCCTGTATGGCGCCAGGGGCGACGATCTTTTCCAGGTCCGCGACCGCGGCGCGCGCCTCGCGGTACTCCCTGGCCTGCGCCTGCAAATCGGTATCCTGCGCCGCGGCGCCCGCGGCGCCCGCGGCCACCATGCCGGCCAGCGCCCAGCATGCGATCCATGTCCTTTTCATGCCGCTCCTCCCTGATCGATGGCGCCGGGCGCCGATTGCAGGCAAGTGTAGCGGTGCGGGCGGCAAGCGGCAGCTGACGGTGGACTGGAATGCCGATCCGGCCGGATGAACCGCCGCCATGGGCGACGAACGGAAAAAAAGCCACGCGCCTTGCGGCAGCGTGGCTTCTTGGATTGGACGCCGCGAAGCGTCCACCCAGGCGTTTACTTGACGCCCATTTCCTTCAGCAGGTTGTCCGCGTGGTCGACCTTGTCCATGTTCCACAGGATGTAGCGGATGTCGACCTGGATGTCGCGCGTGGCTTCCTTGTTGAAGTCCCAGTCCGAGATGATCGAATCGAGGGTGCCGTCGAAGGCCAGGCCGATCAGCTCGGCCTTCGAGTTCAGCGCAGCCGAACCCGAGTTGCCGCCGGTGATGTCCAGGGTTGCCAGGTAGTCGACCGGCACGGTCTTCAGCTTCGGATCGGCGTAGTTGCCGAAGTCCTTGGCGCGAATCGCGGCCAGCTGCTTCTCCGGTGCGTTGAATTCGCCTTCGCCGGTGTGCTTGGCAACCACGCCCTTCACGGTGGTGAAGGCGGTCCAGGAACCGGTGCCGTCGGCGCCGTAGCTGCGGCCCTTGACGTTGCCGAAGGTGACGCGCAGGGTCGAGTTGGCGTCCGGGTAGACGGCCTGGCCGCGGCTGTTCATGTAGGCGATCTTGGCCTTCATGTAGCTGGCGTAGGCTTTCTGGATGTTGCCGCCCAGTTCCTCGTCCTCGGCTTCTTCCTTGCGGTCGGCGTCGTACAGGGCGACGGCGGCCTTGATGAAGGCGTCGTTGCTGGACTGGAAGTCAGCCGGCGACTTGTTCAGCCACTGGACACGGAAGTCCTTGTTCTGCAGCTGCGAACCGGCGTACAGCTTGTCCAGCGCGGCCTTCAGTTCGGCTTCGCTCATGCCCGGCTTGATGCCCAGCGCGGCGTCGAAGGCGGCGTTTTCATTACCCGGCTGGGCGCGATTTTGCTCCACATATTGCTTCAGGAAGTTCAGCACCAAAGCCTTGTCGACCTTCTCGTCGTAGGTGCGGTCCTGGCCGGTGATGCTCGACGTCAGGCGCGGCATGTCGCGTTCCTGGTAGCCCGACTTGCGCTCGGCATCCGGCTTGGTGCGCTCGTTGGCCAGGCGGTACAGGGCGCGCGCCGAGTTCAGGAAGCGCGGGGTCGAGTAGCTCAGGAAGAACTCGCGCTTGATCTTGGCGTCGCGCTCGGCGATCAGCTTCTCGACGGTGTCGATGTCGGCGCCGAATTCGGCTTTACGCTGCGGGTTGGCGTTGACCCAGGCCTTCAGCGCACTGTGCTCGGCGGTCTTGCGCGCCAGGATGTCGCTGCCTTCGTAGCTGGCGATCATGCCCTTGCGGTTCTTGTAGTAGTTGTTGACGCCCGCGACCTGGCCGGCGTACTTCAGCTTGGCGGCCGGATCGTTCTTGGTCTCGCGCTCGATGATCGCCAGGGTCTCGCCCGACGCCTTCACGAAGGCCGGGTAGTTCCAGTCGAAGGTGAACGCCACTTCCGACGGCAGGCGGTGACGGTTGGTGCGGCCCGGGTAGCCCATGGCCATGATGAAGTCGCCTTCCTTGACGCCTTCCTTGGCGATCTTCAGGAAGTGCTTCGGCTTGTACGGCACGTTATCCTTCGAGAACTCGGCGGCCTTGCCGTCGCGGCTCACGTAGGCGCGGTAGAAGCCGTAGTCGCCGGTGTGGCGCGGCCACATCCAGTTGTCGGTGTCGCCGCCGAATTTGCCGATGCCGACTGCCGGCGCGTGCACCAGGCGCACGTCGCGGATTTCCAGCTGCTTGATGCGGTAGAACTCGAGGCCGCCGTAGAAGCTCGGCACGGTGCAGCGGTAGCCGGCGTCTTTTTCGCACTCGGCCACCAGCGCCTTCTGGTTCTTCTCGATCGCCTCGACGCGGGCCTTGCCGGTCAGCTTGGCGACTTCCGGGGTGATCACGCGGTTGGTGACGTTCGCCACTTCCTCGGTCACGAACACGCGGCTGCCCGGTGCGGCCGGCAGTTCCTCGTCCATGGTCTTGGCCAGGAAGCCGTTCGCCAGCAGGTCGCGCTGCGGGGTCGAGTTGATCGCCACGCTGTTGTAGACGCAGTGGTGGTTGGTGATCACCAGGCCCTGCGGCGAGACGAAGGAAGCCGAGCAGCCGCCCAGGCTCACGATCGCGCCCGCCGGGAATTCGGTCAGCTTGGTCAGGGTGGCCGGGTCGAGCTTGAGGCCGGCGGCTTTCAGTTGCTTGGCTACTTGTGGCAGCTGCTGCGGCATCCACATGCCTTCGTCCGCCTGAGCGGCGAAGCTGGTCAGGATGGCCAGCGAAAGAAGAGATTTTTTCATTCGTGTGGTGGGGGCTGCCAAAACCTGTTTTGGAGGCCCCGATACGTTAGTGGTTATTGGATTGTCGTCTCGTGGCTCTCTGGGAGCCGCCACAGTATGCGGATGTGAAAAACGACCGTCAACCAATATTTGCCACTTTGTAATTACAGCTGCGCACCGATCAGGTCGGCCAGTTTGCCCGCCGCCTTGTCGTGCAGCGGACGGTTTTCCCACTGCTGCAGCGAGACCGGCTTCGCGCGGCGCCAGTCGTCTTCGAAGACCGCTTCCTGTTGCTTGGCGAAGACCGGATCGAGGACGTTCAGGTTGGCTTCGTCGTTCAGGCTGAAGGAGCGGCTGTCGAAGTTGGTGGAGCCCACCGACACCAGCAGCGAATCGACCACCAGCGCCTTCACGTGGTACATGGTGGGCTGGTACTCGGCGATCCGGATGCCGGCCGCGAGCAGTTCGCCCCAGCGCTCGCGCGAGGCGGCGCGCACCACGTCCGAGTCGATGATCTTGCCGGGAGTGATGACGCGCACGTCGACCCCGCGCTTGGCCGCCGCGACCAGGGCCCGCACCGCCAGGTCGTCCGGCACGAAATACGCGTTCGACAGGTGGATCGTGTGGCGCGCGGCGGTGATCGCCAGCAGGTACATCAGGTGCATGCTCTCGCTGCCGCCGGTGATGGAACTGGAAAACATCTGCGCCGCCGACTCGCCCTCGTGCTTCAGGGCCGGGAAGTAGGCGTCGCCGTCGAGCACGGTGCCGGTGGCCTTGGTCCAGTTGTCGTTGAACACGGCCTGCATCTGGCCGACCACCGGGCCCTCGACGCGGAAATGGGTGTCGCGCCAGTGGTCCTCGTCCTGGCCGTGGCCGCGCCATTTGTCGGCGATGCCGACGCCACCCGTAAAGCCGATGCGGCCGTCGACGACCAGCAGCTTGCGGTGGGTGCGGTTGTTCAGCCGCGCCAGCTTCCACCACACCGGCTTGTGGTAGCGGTGCAGCTCGACGCCGGCGCTGCGCATCTGCTCCATTTCGGCATTACTGATCTTCATGCTGCCGATCCAGTCCAGCAGGACGTGGACCTTGACGCCGGCGCGCGCGCGTTCCGCCAGCGCTTCCGTGAATTCGCGGCCGATCGAGCCGGACCAGTAGATATAGGTTTCGAAGGTGATGGTGCGCTGCGCCTCGCGAATCGCCTTCAGCATGGCGGGGAAGATCTGGTCGCCGTTCAGCAGGACCTCGACCTTGTTGCCTTCGACCAGGGGCGGGCCGAGCAGCACGCCGAGGGAGCGGCGGAATTGCGGGTCGTTGGTGTCGTACTGGCGGGTCAGCTGGGTCTCGATCTGTTTTTCGTTCGGCATGAGGTTGAGCGCCAGCAGGCCGACCATGAGGGTGGCGATGCAGGCGATCAAGGCAACGATGGAGCGACGTATACGCATGGAAGTATTTTAGACACAAAAAAACCAACGCCGGAAAGAGCGTTGGTTTTAACCGAAGTAGCGCACTGCTTAGCGGACGCGGCCGCGACGCAGCAGATTCACGATGGCCAGCAGGATCACGGCGCCCAGGAAGGAAACGAGCAGCGACGAGACACTGAAGTCGTCCGCGTTGATGGTGCCGGAACCGAACAGCGGGGACAGCAGCCAGCCGCCCAGGAAGGCACCAACGATACCGACCACGACATTGAGAATCATGCCTTGTTCAGCGTCCGTCTTCATGACCATGCTGGCGAGCCAGCCGAGAATACCACCGACGACGATCCAGATAATGAATAACATGTTGATTCCTCCTCAAGTTGGAAAAACATACTCCAGGCCAATTGATTGCCGAGGCCATGGGCAAAGTCTAGTGATGCGTACGTACCCGGGTCGGTGCGGCAACGTACGTTAGACGCGCAAAGTGCGACGACGTTCTCTTGATGCTTGGAATGTCCGGGCAAGGGTGCGTCAGCGAACAGAAGCGCACTGCTGGGCAGGCATATCGTTGCTTCCATTGCACTACCCGATTTTTAGAAAACACGTATCCAATACGTGCCTGGCACACCGACCTTGAGAGGACACACTATGAGCATCTTCGACACCGACAAGCAGAACAACCAGAATCGCATGGTCACCGGCCTGTTCCCGGACCGCGCCAGCGCCGAACGCGCCTACAGCGCCATCTCGACGCGCGGCTATACCAAGGACGACGTCAACCTGATGATGTCGGACTCGACCCGCAAGACCCATTTCAACGACACCGAAACCGAGCTGGGCAGCAAAGCGGCTGAAGGCGCCGGCGTCGGTGCCGGTATCGGCGGCACCATCGGCGCCGTGCTGGCCGGCGTGGCCGCGCTGGGCACCACCCTGGTGCTGCCGGGCCTGGGCCTGGTGGTGGCGGGTCCGCTGGCGGCCGGCCTGGCCGGCGCAGGCGCGGGCGGCATCACCGGCGGCCTGATCGGCGCACTGATCGGCGCCGGCATCCCGGAGGAGCGCGTCAAGCACTACGAAGAAGGCATCAACCAGGGCGGCATCCTGATGGGCGTGAATCCCCGTTCGGATGACGACGTCGAATACATCCAGCGCTCCTTCACCGATAACGGCGGCTCGCACGTGATCGGCACCGGCATCGGTGCCCTCGCCGGCGCGGCCGTGGGGGCGGGCATCGGCTCGGTCGCCGGCCCGGTCGGCACCCTGGCGGGCGCCGCGATCGGCGGCATCACCGGCGGCATGGCCGGCAAGGGCGCCGGCGAAGTCGTGAACCCGAAAGCGGGCGACGACCTGGGTGAACACTACATGGCCAAGGGTGTGGGCGCGGGCGCCGGCGCGGCAGTCGGTGCCGCCGCCGGTGCGGTGGCCGGCCCGATCGGCATGGCGGCCGGCGCCGCGATCGGCGGCCTGGCCGGCGGCGCTGCCGGACGTGGCGCGGGCGAAGTCGTGAACCCGCATGCGGAAGACCGCCTGCATGAACACAACCTGGCGCAGGGCACCGGCGCTGCCGGCGGCGCGCTGGCCGGTGCTTCGATCGGCGCCGTCGGAGGCCCGATCGGCGCGGTGGCTGGCGCGGTCGTCGGCGGCATTGCCGGCGACATGGCCGGCAAGGGCGCGGGTGAAGTCGTGAACCCGAAACCGGGCGACCAGCTGCATGAGCACAACCTGGCCGGCGGCGTCGGCGCGGGCGGCGGCGCGGCGGCCGGTGCGGCGCTGGGCGCGGTCGGCGGTC
>NZ_JBFRFV010000025.1:0-112248 GCF_052115005.1 Massilia sp. 2TAF26 | reverse complement strand
CGGCAGCGGTAGCGCTGCAGTCCGTGCGCATGGCCGTGGCGATAGGGTTTGTCGGCCTGGCAGTGCGGGCAGCAGAGTGGCATGCCGGGTTGCTCGACGATCTCGAGTACACGGTCGAGGCCGGCCGCCGATTGCAGCAGGTCGAGCAGGCGGTCGCGCTGGCGCCGCGTCAGGCTGGACAGGCGTTGCAGGAACTGTTCGAACTGCCGTGCTTGCATGCTGCCTCCATCAACGGTTCAGGTCGACGTTGGACCGCAGGCTTGCAGAAAAGATTCCACACTTGGCGCGAACAGCGCCAAAAAAAACGGCACCGGTTGCCCGGGTGCCGTTCAAGGAGAAATTCTGTATGAACTGGTCAGGAACGCAGCGCGCGCACCTCGGCGGGGCCGGAGACGGCCACTGCGGCCTGTTGCGCCAGCTTGGCGTCGCGCAGCTTGCGGCGTGCGGCCAGCTCGTCCTTCGACGGACGCGGGCGCACAACCAGCACCAGCGCACGGACGATGCCGATCAGGAGGGGACGGAAGAACATCAGTAGCCCACCCAGCAGGACCAGCTGGAGCATGCTGGTGAACAGATGCATGAACGGCAGGGCCGTCATCGGTGCTTGTAACAGGGCGTCAGTGAAAGACATGGCTCAGGAAAATGTTCAACGTTAAGGTTCGAGGTAACTATAGTGCAACGCAACATATAAATCTAATCACGTTCTCTGATGAGTCTTATATTGATCGTGAATGGAAATCGGGTACACTTGCAAACATCACATACGCAGCCCCAGAACGGACCCCCATGAGCTTCCTCACGCTTGACCTGAACCTGCTCCGCGTCTTCGACGCCGTCATGACCGAGCAAAACCTGACCCGCGCCGCCGGCCACCTGGCGATGACCCAGCCCGCCGTGTCGAACGCCATCAAGCGCCTGCGCGAAAGCCTGGGCGACGAGCTCCTGATCCGCACCGCCTACGGCGTCAAGCCGACCCCGCGCGCCGAAGCGCTGTGGCCGGCCGTGCGTCAGGCGCTGGCCGCGCTGGAAGCGGCGGTGATGCCGGAAACCTTCGACGTCTCCAAGGCCCAGGCCACCTTCCGCCTGGCGATGGCGGACGCCACCGCGGCGCTGTGGCTGCCGTCGCTGGTGCGCTCGATCGAAAAGGAAGCGCAGGGGGTGAATATCCGCATGGTGCCGCTGACCACGCGCGAACCGCGGCCGATGCTGCTGCGCGGCGACATCGACCTGGCCGTCGGCTTCTTCCCCGGCGTGGCGGCCCAGTTATCGTACGAAACCGGCTCGCCGATCCGCCATGAGCGCCTGTATTCGGGTGAATATGTGGCGGTGATGCGCAAGAACCACCCGCTGGCCCAGGGCAAGCTGGAACTGGACGATTACTGCAAGGCGAACCACCTGCTGGTGAGTTTTTCCGGCCGCGCCCATGGCCTGGTCGACGAAGCCCTGGCCCAGGTCGGCCGCGAGCGCCGCATCCTGCTGACGGTGAACCAGTTCTTCACCGCCGGCCGCGTGGTCGCCAATTCGGACCTGGTGACGGTGCTGCCGAAGCACCTGATCGCCTCGACCGGCGCCGCCGACGCCCTGGTATGGCGCGAACTGCCCTTCCAGTTGCCGGCCGTGCACCTGGACATGCTGTGGCACGAACGCGACGGCCGCAGCCCGGCCCACCGCTGGCTGCGCAAGAACCTCGAACAGATGTCGGCTGCGGCGCAGAAGACGCTGCCGCAGGCTTCGGAGGCGAATGTGAAGATGGAGAAGATTGCTTAAGCGGCGTTCCCGCTAAACCCCGTCATCCCCGCGTAGGCGGGGACCCAAGTTCTGCGTGAGTTATCGAAACACTGACAAACTTGGACCCCCGCCTTCGCGGGGGCGACGTTATTCAAGTAAGCGGGGATGACGTTTAGAAGCCGCAGGTACTAACAAGCGATTTGCTTATTTGATAGGCAGCTTGGTCGTATTCTTCACTTCCTCCATCACCGCATAGGTGTGCGTCTCGCGCACCCCCTTCTGCAGTAGGGTCTTGCCCAGGAACTCCCGGTACGCCGCCATGTCCTTCACGCGCGCCTTGACCAGGTAGTCGAAGCCGCCGGCGACCATATGGCATTCCAGCACCTCGGGAATCAGCTGGACGCTCTGTTTGAAGGCGTCGAAGACTTCCGGCGTGGTGCGGTCCAGCACCACTTCGATGAAAACCAGCAGCGATACGTCCAGCAGCACGGGATTCAGCTGGGCCGTGTAACCCATGATGTAGCCGGACTCGTGCAGCTTGCGCACGCGTTCCAGGCAGGCCGCGGGCGACAGGTTGACGCGGGCGGCCAGTTCGACGTTGCTGATACGCCCGTCGTTCTGCAGCTCGGCAAGGATTTTCTTGCTGATCTTGTCCAGCATGTTCTTCTCTCTCCACTATAAATATTATTTGGTGAAATTCTCTCACCAAAAACTATCTATTGCTAGTCTTCTGTAAAAACAGAATTAATCCAGAAGATTTCCCTCTACAATCGAATCATGTATTCACATTTGCGCTTGCGCCGGCCATCGCCCGATGGACCGGCGCTTTGCACATGTGAGCCCGGTCCCGATTTTTATTCTTTTTCCCAGAACTTCCATGAACATTGCCGCCACCCCGGCCATCACCTTCGTTCCCTTCGACGCCCTGCAGGCCGAGACCAAACGCGAACAGACCCCGCTGCGCGCCGCGATCACCGCCGCCTACCGCCGCGACGAGGCCCAGGCCGTCGAATGGCTGCTGTCCCAGGGCGCAGCCGCTTCCGCCGACGCCTATATGCTGGCGCACCGCCTGGTCTCGGCCGTGCGCGAAAAGCGCACCCGCTCCTCCGGCGTGGACGCGCTGATGCACGAATTCTCGCTGTCGTCGGAAGAGGGCGTGGCCCTGATGTGCCTGGCGGAAGCCCTGCTGCGCATTCCGGACAGCGACACCGCCGACCGTCTGATCGCCGACAAGATCAGCAAGGGCGACTGGAAGAAGCACTTAGGCGAATCACCGTCGCTGTTCGTGAACGCCGCCACCTGGGGCCTGCTCATCACCGGCAAGCTGGTCTCGAGCAGCAGCGAAAAGGGTCTCGGTTCGGCGCTGACCCGCCTGATCGCCAAGGGCGGCGAACCGCTGATCCGCAAGGGCGTCGACATGGCCATGCGCATGCTGGGCAACCAGTTCGTGACCGGCCAGACCATCGCCGAAGCGCTGAAGAACAGCCGGGAGAATGAAACCCGCGGCTACCGCTACTCCTACGACATGCTGGGCGAAGCGGCGCTGACGGAACTCGACGCCGAGAACTACTACGCTTCCTACGAAGCCGCGATCCACGCGATCGGCAAGGCCTCGAACGGCCGCGGCATCAAGGACGGTCCGGGCATCTCGATCAAGCTGTCGGCCCTGCACGCGAGATACAGCCGCGCACAATACGCCCGCGTGATGGGTGAGCTGCTGCCGCGCGTGAAAAAACTGGTGCTGCTGGCCAAGCAGTACAACATCGGCATCAATATCGACGCCGAGGAAGCCGACCGCCTCGAGATTTCGCTGGACATGCTGGAAGCGCTGGCCTTCGACGCCGAACTGGCTGGATTCGAAGGCATCGGCCTGGTGATCCAGGCTTACCAGAAACGCTGCCCCTTCGTGATCGACTACGTGGTCGACCTCGCGCGCCGCAGCGGCCGCAAGTTCATGGTGCGCCTGGTGAAAGGCGCCTACTGGGACGCCGAGATCAAGCGCGCCCAGGTCGACGGCCTGCCCGGCTATCCGGTCTACACGCGCAAGGTGTACACCGACGTTTCGTACCTGACCTGCGCGAAAAAGCTGCTGGCCGCGACCGACGTCATCTACGCCCAGTTCGCGACCCACAACGCGCACACCTTATCCGTGATCTACACCTGGGCCAAGGCCGACGGTGTGTCGAACTACGAGTTCCAGTGCCTGCACGGCATGGGCGAAACCCTGTACGACCAGGTCGTGGGCGCCGATAAGCTCGGTAAGGCCTGCCGCATCTACGCGCCGGTCGGTTCGCACGAAACCCTGCTGGCCTACCTGGTGCGCCGCCTGCTGGAAAACGGCGCCAACTCGTCCTTCGTGAACCAGATCGTCGACGAGAGCGTGCCGATCGACACCCTGCTGGCCGATCCCTTCGAGCAGGCGCGCGCCGCCAAATGCCTGCCGCATCCGCGCATTCCGCTGCCGCTCGACCTGTACGGCGCCGAGCGCAAGAACTCCGCCGGCCTGGACCTGGCCAACGAAGACGTGCTGCGCGCCCTGGCGGCCGAGCTTGCCACGCGGCGCCAGTACCTGGCAGCGCCGCTGGTCGACGGTCCGCTGAATGCCGTGGGCGCCGTCAACGTGATCAACCCGGCGCAATCGGCCGATATCGTCGGCCAGGTGACCGAAGCGACGGTCGCCGACGTCGACACCGCGCTGCAGGCGGCCGCGCAAGCCTTCCCTGCCTGGGAGGGCCTGGGCGCCGGCGCCCGCGCCGACATCATCGCCAGGGTCGGCAGCCTGTTCGAACGCGATATGGGCGAGCTGATGGCCCTGGCCGTGCGCGAAGCCGGCAAATCGCTGCCGAACGCGATCGCCGAGATCCGCGAGGCGGTCGACTTCCTTCGCTACTACGCGAACGAGATCCGCGAAAACGGCGACGCACCGGCACTGGGTTCGGTGACCTGCATCAGCCCGTGGAACTTCCCGCTGGCGATCTTCACGGGCCAGGTGGCGGCTGCGCTGGCCGCCGGCAACGTGGTGCTGGCCAAGCCGGCCGAGCAGACCCCGCTGATCGCCTGGCGCGCCGTGCAGCTGTTCCACGAAGCCGGCGTGCCGGCGGGCGCGCTGCAGCTGCTGCCGGGCCGCGGCGAAACCGTGGGTGCCGCCCTGACCTCCGATGCGCGTGTGAAGGCCGTGATCTTCACCGGTTCGACCGAAGTCGCCCAGCTGATCAACCGCACCCTGGCCGAACGCGCCCAGCGCGAAGGCTATGACATTCCCTTGATTGCCGAAACCGGCGGCCAGAACGCGCTGATCGTGGATTCCTCGGCGCTGCCGGAGCAGGTGGTGCAGGACGTGCTGAGCTCGGCGTTCGACAGCGCCGGCCAGCGCTGCTCGGCCCTGCGCGTGCTGTTCCTGCAGGAAGACATTGCGGATAAAACCATCAAGATGCTGAAGGGCGCGATGCAGGAACTGCGCGTCGGCGTACCGGACCGCCTGGCCACCGACATCGGCCCGGTGATCGACCGCGAAGCCCAGCAAAACCTGCTGGCCCACATCGAACGTACCAAGGCCAGCGCCAAGGCCCATTTTGCGCTGGAGCTGCCGGCGGCGCTCGAGGCCCAGGGCACCTTCGTGCCGCCGACCGTGCTGGAAATCGGCTCGATGGCGGAACTGCAGCGCGAAGTCTTCGGTCCGGTGCTGCACATCGTGCGCTACCGCCGCGCGGACCTGGGCAAGGTGGTCGACACCATCAACGGCACCGGCTACGGCCTGACCTTGGGCGTGCATTCGCGCATCGACGAGACCATCGATTTCATCGTCTCGCGCGCCCACGTCGGCAATATCTACGTGAACCGTAACATCGTCGGCGCCGTGGTCGGCGTGCAGCCTTTCGGCGGCGAGGGCAAATCGGGCACCGGTCCGAAGGCCGGCGGTCCGCTCTACCTGAAGCGCCTGCAGAAGGAAGCCGCATCGCTGCTGCAGCGTGCGCGCCACAGCAACCCGGCGCTGGACGCCCTGATGGGCTGGGCGCAGGCGAACGGCCATGGCGATATCGCCGTGCTGGCCGAGCAATACGCCACCACGACCCTGGACGGCATCAGCCTCACTTTGCCGGGCCCGACCGGCGAGCGCAATGTGCTCGGCTTCGTGCCGCGCGGCGCCATCCTGTGCGCGGCCAGCGAGACGAAAGGCCTGCTGAACCAGCTGGCGGCGGTGCTGGTCACCGGCAACCGCGCCATGGTGCTGGCGGATGCGCGCGACCCGGTGCTGGCGACCCTGCCGGCGGAAGTGAGGGAGCGCCTGCGCTTCATCGGTGAAGCCGAGCTGGACAGCGTCGAGATCCAGATGGCGATGGTCGAACGCGGTTTGAAAGGAAATCTGCAGGCGACACTGGCGGCCCGTCCCGGCGCCATCGTCGGCATCGTCGATACCCAGCCGGACCGGCCGGCCGCCCTGTGGCGGCTGGTGGCCGAACGGGCCCTGTGCGTCAACACGACGGCGGCTGGCGGTAACGCAAGCCTGATGACGCTGAGCTTGTAATCATAAGAAGAAATGACCGGGGCGCACGCCCCGGTTTTCACATGCGCAGTCGTTTGAGTTGTTCAACTTGGAGGTAGACATGCTAGTTGGCGTTCCAAAGGAAATCAAAAACCATGAATATCGCGTCGGCCTGACCCCGCCCAGCGTCCACGAACTGGTGGCGCGTGGACATCAGGTCCTGGTCCAGGCCGGCGCTGGGGCCGAGATCGGCCTGACAGACGAGCAATACGTGGCGGCGGGCGCAAGCATCGTCGCCGGCGCGCAGGAGATTTTTGCGCGCGCGGACATGATCGTGAAGGTCAAGGAGCCGCAGCCACAGGAATGCGCGATGCTGCGCGAAGGCCAGATCCTGTACACCTATCTGCACCTGGCGCCGGATCCGGAGCAGACCGCGGCCCTGGTGAAGTCGGGCGCCGTCTGCATCGCCTACGAAACCATCACCGGCCCCGGGGGCGGCCTGCCGCTGCTGGCGCCGATGAGCGAGGTGGCGGGACGGATGTCGATCCAGGCCGGCGCCAGCCACCTGGAAAAATCGAAGGGCGGCATGGGCCTGCTGCTGGGCGGCGTGCCGGGCGTGGCGCCGGGTCATGTGGTGATCATCGGCGCCGGCGTGGTCGGTACGAATGCGCTGCAGATGGCGGTCGGCACCGGCGCCCGGGTCACCGTTCTCGATAAAAACGTCGATCGCCTGCGCCAGCTCGACCTGGTCTACGGCAACCGCATCGCCACCCTGTACTCGAACGCCCACGCGATCGAAGAAGCAGTGCTGACGGCCGACCTGGTGATCGGCGGCGTGCTGGTGCCCGGTGCGGCGGCGCCGAAGCTGGTGACGCGCAGCATGGTTTCGCGCATGAAGAAGGGCGCAGTGGTGGTCGACGTCGCGATCGACCAGGGCGGCTGCTTCGAGACCTCGCATCCGACCACGCACGCGGATCCGACCTTCGTGGTCGACGGCGTGGTGCACTACTGCGTGGCGAACATGCCGGGCGCGGTGGCGCGCACCTCGACCTTCGCCTTGAACAACGCCACCATCGGCCATGCGGTCGCGCTGGCCACCAAGGGCTGGCGGCAGGCGCTGCGCGACGATCCGCACCTGAAAAACGGCCTGAACGTCTGCCAGGGCAAGGTGAGCTATGCGGCGGTGGCGAAAGACCTCGGCTACGACTACGTGCCGGCCGACACCCTGTTGGCCTGATTGCTCGCCTGACAGAACTGCCTGACGATGTAAAAGGCATACTGCGCGGCCACCGACTTCACGAAACGCATGAAGTCGGTGGCCGCGTTTTCATTGGCATTGTCGGAAATCGTGCGAATCACGCCGAAGGGGATGCCCAGCTCGAAACACACCTGCGCGACCGCGGCGCCTTCCATTTCCACCGCCAGCAGACCCGGTAGAGCCTCGCCAAGGGCCCGGATACGCTCCCTGTGGCTGACGAACTGGTCGCCGCTACCGATGAGACCACGGTGCACCCGCGGCGCCTGTAGCCCGAATACGGCCCTTTCCTGGGCATCGATTGCCTGAACGAGATCGCGCTCGAGGAAGTACTGGGCGGCATGACCGAGTTCCAGCGCCATCTGGCGGTCGCTGGAAAAATGGCTCAGGCCCGTCAACGGTACCTCGTGACGCGGAAACAGCGGACTCGCATCCATGTCGTGCTGGACCAGAGATTCGGCCACCACGATGTCGCCGACACGCACCGAAGCATCGCCGGAACCGGCCACACCGGTAAAGAGGATGTGCGTAACTCCGAACTTCTCCACAAGCGTGGTGGCTGTCATGGCAGCCGCAACCTTGCCTATACGCGATAGAACGGCCACAGCGTCGATTTCCCAGAGTTTTCCTACCCAGTACTCGCGCATACCGTGGATGAGCTTGTAGGGCCCTTCCATGGCTTCTACGAGCCCCTGCTGTTCTTCGTGCAAGGCACTGATGATCCCTAATCGCATGTTTTTTCTGTCCTGGATGGCCTGGATGGCGGGTTGACGGCGGTTTTGCTGCCCAGTGTTTTAATAAAACAAGATGTATATAAAAACTGGTAGTAGATAGTAAACGCCGCTTCTGCTGTGGATAAGAGGAGATTTGTCTACAGCGTCAACGGTTTACGTGCTGCCGGATGAGCTGGAAAAACATTGTATCCAGCTTGAACCGATCTTGGACAAAAACGCTTTGGCCAGCAAAAAACTGGCTTCTGCACATTTGCCGCTGTGGATATGCAGGCGTTTTTCCACAGACGATGTGGTTTTGCAGCTGATTGGGCAGCTGAACTTGCCGGTTTTGCATGTGGTTCAGCAAAAGCTTCAGCAGAAACGGCTGTGCAGCGGCCGCGTTTGCCTGGTCCGCTGGCGTTCGCGTCGTCTCGTCATCTTTCCTGCTCGCTCTTCCTTGTCTGCAGTCCAGATTCGCCATTCCCTGCGATGGACGTCGCATCTCGTTCTTCCTGTAGACCAATCGGGCGTTTGCCGAGTAGTGGCCTTGCCATCTGTCGCCAGCGACAGCGAAGCGCGATTTTTCCGTCTTGTCCACGCAGAGTCGCTTCTTTGTTTTAGTTAACTTGGATAGATATATAAATTGGTAGTGATAGTAAACGCTGCCGGATCTGTGGATAAGGCCGATTTTCTCCACATGCTCAAGGGTTTACCTGTGATCGAAGCTGCTGAACAAGGCTTGTTTCCGGCGGGGACCAAAACTGGACAAAAAACCGGTTGTGGCCAAGTCGGGTGGTTTCGCACATTCGCTCCTGTGGATATTCATGGGTTTGTCCACAGAGCGGATGGTTTCGGTGTTTGCGGGCATGGTCGAAGCCGGTTTTTTCGGACGCTGAGGCGGCGTTGCCGGAGTCGGAAATTTTTTTAGCCAGGAAATGGTCGGCAAGACTGGATCATTTACCAGTCGTTGCGGTCGAAGCCGGGTGAGTCGTCGGGCTGTGGCCTGGCCGAAGTCGAAAATTTTTTTTTCGGCCAGGGCCGGCTTTTGGAAAGGGTCCTCAGGTTTACCCCCAAAAGTATGTATACAGAATAGTGGTAATAGTTAACGGGGGGTCTCATCTGTGGATAAACCCGGTTTTGTCCACAAGATCAGGCGTTTACGCGCCGCATAAGGCGGTGGACCTGCCTTGTATGTGCCTGGTGGAAAATATGGATAAAAAATCCCGCTGTGCGGAAAGTGCGGTTTTCGCACATTCCGTACCTGTGGATATACAAAAGCTTATCCACAGTTGCCGCAGCTTGACGATCTGGTAAGCTTGATGAAGCGAAGCATCAACCGTGTGACATGGAGGGGGCAGCGTGGAATCGGCAGGGGAATACGACTACATCATCGTGGGCGCCGGCACCGCCGGTTGCGTGCTCGCCAACCGCCTGACCCGCAAGCCGGATGTCGAGGTCTTGCTGATCGAGGCCGGCGGCAAGGACGACTACCTGTGGATCCACATTCCGGTCGGCTATCTCTACTGCATCGACAATCCGCGCACCGACTGGCTGTTCCGCACCGAATCCGATCCCGGACTGGCCGGGCGCTCGCTGATCTACCCGCGCGGCAAGGTGCTGGGCGGGTCGTCTTCGATCAACGGCATGATCTATATGCGCGGCCAGGCCGGCGATTACGACCGCTGGGCCGAGGTCAGCGGCGATCCGTCCTGGCGCTGGGAAAACGTGCTTCCCCTGTTCCGGCAGAGCGAAGACCATCACGGCGGCGCCAGCGAGATCCACGGCAGCGGCGGCGAATGGCGGGTCGAGCGCCAGCGCCTGTCCTGGGAAATCCTGGATGCCTTCCGCGAGGCGGCCGCCCAGAACGGCATTCCGAAAGTTGCGGATTTCAACGGCGGCGATAACGCCGGCTGTGCCTATTTCGAAGTCAACCAGCGCCGCGGCATCCGCCTGAACACGGCCAAGGCCTTCCTGAAACCCGCTTCGCAGCGCCCGAACCTGACCATCATGACCGGCTGCCACGTGGAAAAGCTGCTCATCGAAGCGACCGAGCAGGGCAAGGTCTGCCGCGGCGTGCAATTTACCGGCGGCGGACGGGCCTTCAGCGCCAGCGCGCGCCGCGAAACCTTGCTTGCCGCCGGCGCGATCGGCTCGCCGCACATCCTGCAGCTGTCCGGCATCGGCCCGGCCGTCAGCCTGGCCAGGCAGGGCATCGAACCGCTGGTCGATTCCCCGGGCGTCGGCGAAAACCTGCAGGACCATCTGCAGCTGCGCATGGTCTACCGCATCACCGGCGCGCCCTCGCTGAACACGACGGCCTCGAGCTGGTTCGGCAAGGCGAAGATCGGCCTGGAATACATGCTGTTCCAGAGCGGGCCGATGTCGATGGCGCCGTCCCAGCTGGGCGCATTCGCCCGTTCCGACGCGAGCCAGATGTCGCCGAATCTGCAATACCACGTGCAGCCGCTGTCGCTGGACAAGTTCGGCGACCCGCTGCACGGCTTTCCCGCCTTCACCGCCAGCGTCTGCAACCTGCGCCCGACTTCGCGCGGCCACGTACGCGCCGCCTCGAACGACAGCTACGCGCCGCCGAAAATCACGCCGAACTACCTGAGTACGCCGGAAGACCGGCAAGTGGCGGCGCAGGCGCTGGCGCTGACCCGGCGCATCGTGGCCTCGCCGGCGCTGGCCAAGTACCGGCCGGAAGAATTCAAGCCGGGTCCGCACTACCGCACGGAAGAGGAACTCGCCGAGGCTGCCAGCCTGATCGGCACCACGATCTTCCACCCGGTCGGCACCTGCAAGATGGGCAGGCGCGAGGATCCGATGGCGGTGGTCGACAGCGAATTGCGGGTCAAGGGCGTGCACGGCCTGCGCGTGGTCGACGCTTCCGTCATGCCCTTCATCACTTCCGGCAACACGAATTCGCCCACCCTGATGATCGCCGAGAAGACGGCCCAGCTGATCGCCGCGCAGGGTGCGCAAAAATGCACAACGGGTTTGCGTTTGTACAGTACGTGACACGGACGCAGCGGCAAACGATGTGTTGTATCTTGGGGAATCCTGAAAATATGTAAGTTTGGCAATGGAGGAGTGATGGCGGACGTCATTCTGGAGACGCGCGAGCTGACCAAGGAATTCAAGGGTTTTACGGCGGTCAGCAGCGTCGACCTGCAGGTGCAGCGCGGCCATATTCATGCGCTGATCGGCCCCAACGGCGCCGGCAAGACCACCTGTTTCAACCTGCTGACCAAGTTCCTGGTGCCATCCTCGGGCCGGATCCTGTTCAACGGGCGCGACATAACGGGTGTGAAACCGGCCCAGATCGCCCGCATGGGCATCATCCGTTCCTTCCAGATCTCGGCCGTCTTTCCCCACCTGACGGTGCTGGAAAACGTCCGCATCGGCCTGCAGCGCGCGCTGGGCACGAGTTTCCATTTCTGGCGCAGCGAACGCTCCCTCGACCAGCTGAACCAGCGCGCGATGGCGCTGCTCGAGGAAGTCGACCTCGGCAGCTTTGCCGATACGCTGACCGCCGATCTGCCCTACGGCCGCAAGCGCGCGCTCGAGATCGCCACTACCCTGGGCATGGAGCCGGAACTGATGCTGCTCGACGAACCGACCCAGGGCATGGGCCACGAAGACGTGCACCGGGTGACGGAACTGATCAAAAAAGTGTCGGCCGGCCGCACGATCCTGATGGTCGAGCACAATATGAACGTGGTGTCCGGCATCTGCGACCGCATCTCGGTGCTGCAGCGCGGCGCCATTTTGGCCGAGGGAAACTATGCCGAAGTCTCGCGTAATCCACAGGTGATGGAAGCCTACATGGGCACCGAAGCGCCACTCGAAGGAGCGCACTGATGGCGGCGGCACTGGAAATCCAGGGCTTGCAGGCCTGGTACGGCGAATCGCACATCCTGCACGACGTCTCCCTGTCCGTCGACGAGGGCGAGGTCGTGACCCTGCTCGGCCGCAACGGCGCGGGACGCACGACGACCCTGCGCGCCATCATGGGCCTGACCGGCACGCGGCGCGGCTCGATCCGCATCCACGGCACCGAGGCAATCCACCTTCCCACCTACAAGATCGCCCACCTCGGCATCGGCTATTGTCCGGAAGAGCGCGGCATCTTTTCCTCGCTGTCGACCGAGGAAAACCTGCTGCTGCCGCCCGTGCTGGCGGCCTCGAAGGGCAGGGCGGCCGGCATGTCGCTGGACGAGATCTACGAGATGTTCCCCAACCTGTACGAGCGCCGAAACAGCCAGGGCACGCGGCTGTCCGGCGGCGAGCAGCAGATGCTGGCGGTGGCGCGCATCCTGCGCACCGGCGCGCGGCTGCTGCTGCTGGACGAGATCTCGGAAGGCCTGGCGCCCGTCATCGTGCAGGCCCTGGCCCGCATGATCACGACCCTGAAAGCCAAGGGCTACACGATCGTGATGGTGGAACAGAACTTCCGCTTCGCGGCGCCGCTGGCCGACCGCTTCTACGTGATGGAGCACGGCCAGATCGTCAAGACCATCCACGCGGCCGAGCTTCAGGCCAGCATGCCCGAACTCACCGAATTGCTAGGCGTTTGAATAACAACTTTCATTAACGGAGACGACCCATGAAACGCACCGCCATTGCCACCGCCATCGCCGCCACCGCCGCGGCCGCCTTTTTGTCCATTCCCGCCCAGGCCCAGGTCTCGGGCGACACCATCAAGATCGGCATGATCACCGACCTGTCCGGTGTCTACTCGGACATCGACGGCAACGGCGGCGCCGAAGCGGTGCGCATGGCGATCGCCGACATGGGCGGCGCCATCAACGGCAAGAAGATCCAGTTCATCGTCGCCGACCACCAGAACAAGGCGGACATCGCCGCCAGCAAGGCGAGGGAATGGTTCGACCAGCAGGGCGTCGACATGCTGATCGGCGGCACCAACTCGGGCGCCAGCCTGGCGATGGCCAAGGTTGCCGCGGAAAAGAAAAAAGTCTTCATCGCCATCGGCGCCGGCTCCGCCAGGCTCACCAACGAGGAATGCTCGCCCTACACCGTGCACTACGCCTACGACACCGTGGCGCTGGCGCGCGGCACCGGCGCCACCATGGTCAAGCAGGGCGGCAAGTCCTGGTATTTCCTGACCGCCGACTACGCCTTCGGCCAGTCGCTGGAGAAGGACACCACCGAGGTCATCAAGGCCAACGGCGGCACCGTGCTCGGCAGCGTGAAGCACCCGCTGGGCGCCTCCGACTTCTCGTCCTTCCTGCTGCAGGCCCAGTCCTCCAAAGCCCAGGTGCTGGGCCTGGCGAACGCTGGCGGCGATTTTATCAACTCCGTAAAAGCCGCCAACGAATTCGGCCTGACCAAGAAGATGAAGGTGGCCGGCCTGCTGGTGTTCATCAACGATATCCACACCCTCGGCCTGAACACGACCCAGGGCCTGTACCTGACCGACGGCTGGTACTGGGACCAGAACGACGCCACCCGCGCCTGGTCGAAGCGCTACTTCGCCAAGATGAAGAAGCAGCCCTCGATGCTGCAGGCGGCCGACTACTCGGCCACGACGAACTACCTGAACGCGGTGAAGGCGGTCGGCAGCGACGACGCCGACAAGGTCATGGCCCACCTGAAAAAGACCAAGATTAACGACATGTTCGCCAAGAACGGCGAAATCCGCCCGGACGGCCGCATGGTCTACGACATGTACCTGATGCAGGTCAAAACCCCGAAGGAATCGAAGGGGGCCTGGGATTACTACAAGGTTGTGGCGACCATTCCGGGTTCGCAGGCTTACACGACCAAGGCCGAATCGAAGTGCGCGGCGTGGAAGTAATTCGTTAACTCTGGCGCCGTCGTCCCCGCGCAGGCGGGGACCCAAGTTTGTTGCGACCCACAAAAACTTGGATCCCCGCCTGCGCGGGGATGACGGGCATATGTTCGCGGGAATGACGTGCTTGTGTACGTTGCCGCAATTTTTAGCCTGAACTCATATGGAAATCTTCGGCGTCCCCCTGCAAGCCATGCTGAGCCAGCTCCTGCTGGGCCTGGTCAACGGCTCTTTCTATGCGATGCTGTCGCTGGGCCTGGCCGTCATCTTCGGCCTGCTCAACGTCATCAATTTCTCGCATGGCGCGCTATACATGATGGGCGCCTTTGCCGCCTTCATCGGCGTCACTTCCTTCGGCCTGAACTACTGGGTGATGCTGGTGCTGGCGCCGCTGCTGGTCGGGGTGTTCGGCATCCTGGTCGAGAAGTCGATGCTGCGCTGGCTGTACAAGCTGGACCATCTGTACGGCCTGCTGCTGACCTTCGGCATCACCCTGCTGCTGGAAGGCGTGTTCCGCTCCTTCTACGGCGTTTCCGGCCAGACCCTCGACGTGCCGGAGGCCCTGTCCGGCGCCACCGACCTCGGCTTCATGATCCTGCCGAACTACCGCGCCTGGGTGGTCGCGGCCTCGCTGACGGTCTGCCTGGCGACCTGGTTCGTGATCGAAAAGACGAGATTGGGCGCCTACCTGCGCGCCGGTACCGAGAACCCGAAACTGGTCGAAGCCTTCGGCGTCAACGTGCCGCTGATGGTGACCCTCACCTATGGCTTCGGCGTCGCCCTGGCGGGCTTTGCCGGGGTGCTGGCGGCGCCCGTCATCAACGTCACGCCGCTGATGGGCTCCAACCTCATCATCGTCGTGTTCGCCGTGGTCGTGATCGGCGGCATGGGCTCGATCCTCGGTTCCATCGTCACCGGCCTGGGCCTGGGCGTGATCGAGGGCCTGACCCGCGTCTATTACCCGGAAGCGTCGGAAGTGGTGGTGTTCGTCGTGATGGTGATCGTGCTGCTGCTGCGTCCGGCAGGTTTGTTCGGCAAGGAAAAGTGATATGAATCGAAAACTCGGCTACACCCTTGCCCTGCTGGTCGCCCTGGCCGCGCCCTTCGTCGGCTATCCGGTGTTCCTGATGAAGCTGCTGTGCTTCGGCCTGTTCGCCTGCGCCTTCAACCTGCTGATCGGCTATACGGGCCTGCTGTCCTTCGGCCATGCCGCCTTCTTCGGCGCCGGCGGCTACGTGACCGGCTACGCGCTGACGGCGCTGGGCCTGCCCTTCGAGGCCGGTCTCGTGCTGGGCGTGCTGGCGGCCGGCGCCATCGGCCTCGTGATGGGTCTGCTGGCGATCCGGCGCCAGGGCATCTATTTTGCGATGATCACCCTGGCGCTGGCCCAGATGGTGTACTTCGGCGCCTTGCGCGCGCCCTTCACGCACGGCGAGGATGGCCTGCAGGGCGTGCCACGCGGCAAGCTGCTGGGCCTGCTCGACCTCGGCAACGATTTGACCATGTACTACGTGGTGCTGGCGCTGTTCGTGGCCGGCTTCGCGCTGATCGTGCGCATCATCCATTCGCCTTTCGGCCAGGTGCTGAAGGCGGTCAAGGAAAACGAGCCACGCGCCATTTCCCTGGGCTACGACGTGGACAAGGTCAAGCTGCTGGCCTTCGTGCTCTCGAGCGCCCTGGCGGGCCTCGCAGGGGCCACCAAGACCGTGGTGCTGGGCTTCGAGACCCTCACCGACGTGCACTGGACCATGTCCGGCCTCGTCATCCTGATGACCCTGGTAGGCGGCATGGGCACGCTGGCCGGGCCGGTGCTGGGCGCCTTCCTGGTGGTCGCCCTCGAAAACAAGCTCGGCGACGTAGGGAACTTCCTCGCCGAAGCGACCCATGTAGAATGGTTTGCGTCACTCGGCGAATCGGTCGGCATCGTTACCGGGCTGATCTTTGTTGCCTGCGTGCTGCTGTTCCGGCGCGGCATCGTCGGCGAGATCGCGGCGGCTTTCAATGCCGCCAAGCGCGGGAGCAGGGCGGCCTAACACACAGGAGGGGCTGTGATCGACGAATCCCTGATGCTGGATGCGAACGGCATCCACATGCACGCCACCACGACCGGGCAGGGGCCGGTGGTCCTCCTCCTGCACGGTTTTCCCGATACCCACATCGTCTGGCGCAAGCAGATACCGGTGCTGGCCCAAGCCGGTTTCCGCGTGCTGGCGCCCGACCTGCGCGGCTACGGCCGCACGGATGCGCCGCCCCACGTGCTCGACTACACCCTCGACAAGATCCGGGCCGACATACTGGGGCTGCTGGATGCGCTGAAGATCGACAAGGTGAGCATCGTCGGCCACGACTGGGGCGGCATCCTCGGCTGGCAGCTGGCGTCCATGGTGCCGCAGCGCGTCGAGCGCCTGGTGGTCCTGTCGACCGGCCATCCGAAGGCGATCGCCCACGCCGGCATCCTGCAGCAGTTGCGGATGGCCTATATCCCGCTGTTCTGCATGCCGGGCATTGCCGAAGCCACGCTGCGCGCGGCCGACTGGTTCGCGCTGCGCCAGTTCACCAGCGAGCCGGGCCAGGCCGATTTCTGGAAGCGCGATCTCGGTCCGCCGGGACGGCTGACTGCGGCGCTGAACTATTACCGCGCCAACCTCAAGCTGGCGCTGCCGCAGTCCTATCCACGCGTCAAAGTGCCGGTGATGGGCATCTGGAGCGACCGCGACCCGGCGCTGGGCGAAAAGCAGATGCGCGATTCGGCGCATTACGTGGATGGCGAATTCCGCTTCGAACGGATCCGCGATGCCGACCACTGGCTGCAGCTGACGGCGCATGAGCGGGTGAATGCCTTGCTGCTGGATTTTCTTGGGGCGAAAAGGAGTACCGTTTAGCTCGTCGTTCCCGGCAATGCCGGAAACGACAGTTAGAGCGCCGCCGCGTAAATCGCCCGCGCATCCTCGCGCGTCAGCTCCCGCGGATTGTTCCCCAGCAACCTGGTCTGCAGCATCGCATCGTCAGCCAAACGATCCAGGTCGCGTTCCGTAATGCCGACCTGCTGCAGCGTCGTCTCGACCCCCGTGATCTTGGCGATCTGCTGCATCGCAACAATCAAGGCCTGGGCGCGCGCCTCTTCGCTGCCGCTGGCGTGGGGCACGACGATGCCGGCCAGTTCCGCATAGTGCCCGCTGGCCGCCGACAGATTGAAACGCAGCACGTGCGGCAGCACGAGCGAGTTCGACAGTCCGTGGGCAACGTGGAAGATGCCGCCGATCGGGTAAGCCAGCGCATGGACGGCGGCCACTGGGGCGTTGGAAAAGGCCTGGCCGGCCAGGCAGGCGCCCAGCAGCATGGCCTGGCGGGCGTCGAGGTCGTGGCCGTTCTCGCAGGCTTTGACGATGTTTGCCGACAGCAGGGACAGCGCCTGGCGCGCCAGCATATCCGACAGCGGATTCTTCTTGTGGCGGCTGGTATAGGCTTCGATCGCGTGCACCATGGCGTCGATGCCGGTGGCGGCGGTGACCACCGGCGGCAGGCCGACCGTCAGGCTCGCATCCAGCAGCGCCAGGTCGGCGTAGAGCTGGGGAGCGACCACGCCCATCTTGGTGGTCTCGCCGGTGGTGACGATGGCGATGTTGGTGACTTCCGAACCGGTGCCGGCGGTGGTCGGCACCTGCACCAGCGGCAGGCGCTTCCCGGCGACCTTGCCGATGCCGTACATCTCGGCCAGCGGCTGTTCGCTGCCGGCCAGCACCGCGACCAGCTTGGCGACGTCCATCGAGCTGCCGCCGCCCAGGCCGATCACCAGTTCCGTTCCCTGCCTGCGCGCGAAGCGGGCCGCGGCCTCGACCACGGCTTCCGGCGGATCGGCGAGCACGTCCGAATAAACCATCACTTGCATGCCCTGGCGTTCCAGGCTGGCGCGCGGCGGCTCGACCAGGCCGGTGCGCAGGAAGCCGGGATCGGTGACGATCAGCACCCGACGCAGGCCCGGGAAACGTTCGGCGACGAGCTGTCCGAGCCTGAGCGAGGCGCCGGCTTCGGACACGATGCTGGACACGGTGCTGAAGCTGAATGCGGGGATGGCGGTACTCATCGACGGCGTCTCCTTGTTGGTTTTGCGTTTGCTCAAGCTTACACCAGCTGGCCTCTTTCATTACCGTACAATGGCGATTTCCCTCTATGCATTTGTTCCCATGTTTGATCTCGCCACCCTGGCCTGCGCGGCCTTTCTTGCCGGTCTAGTCGATGCTGTGGTGGGAGGGGGAGGATTGATCCAGATCCCGGCGATCTTCGCCGTGTTTCCGAAGGAAGTGCCGGCGACCCTGCTGGGAACGAACAAGCTGGCATCGATGTGCGGCACCACGGTCGCGGCGGTGAAGTATGCGCGCCGGGTGCAGGTGGCCTGGAGCACGGCGGCGCCGGCAGCCGTCGCCGCCTTCGCCCTGGCCTTCGTCGGCGCCTGGACCGTGACCCGCGTGCCGGGCGACTTCGTGCGCAGCCTGCTGCCGCTGATCCTGCTGGCGGTGGCCGTCTACACCTTCAAGAAAAAGGACTTCGGTTCGGTCCATGCGCCGGTCCACAGCGGCATGACGGAGCGCCTGCTGGCGGTCGGGGTCGGCGCCGCGATCGGCTTTTATGACGGCTTCTTCGGTCCAGGGACCGGCAGCTTCCTGATCTTCCTGTTCGTGCGGTTCTTCGGCTTCGATTTCCTCGGCGCCTCGGCGGCGGCGAAGATCGTCAACGTGGCCTGCAATGTTTCGGCCCTGATCTGGTTCGGCTACAGCGGCCACCTGATCTGGAAACTGGCGGCGGTGATGGCGGTGTGCCAGATCGGCGGCTCGCTGGTCGGTACCCGGCTGGCGCTGAAGCACGGCAGCGGTTTCGTGCGCAAGCTCTTCCTGGTCGTCGTGTCCTTGCTGATTGTAAAGACAGCCTTCGATACCTTCCGCCACCTCGGCTGGTAATGTTTCACGTGAAACAGTGCGGCCTCATCATATCGGTGTGACGGTTGTAAGGAGAGTGGGCAACAGCCCGGTGCCACCGGGCGCGATCAGCCGGCACCTGCCGGTATCCCAGGCGGCGCTCTAGGCGAAGGCCTTGCCATCCCAGGTCCACCCGGCCATGCTCCAGCAATCGCCGGGTCCATGGCCTTTTTGTTCGGACACCAGCTTGCCTTCTCGCAGGCGTTGGCATCGGTGGCGACGAGCAGCGGCGCATATGGCGGGTGGCTGTTGACGATCCAGTAGGTAGCGCCGCTAGTGCAGGCCGCGAGCCGGCAGCGTGTACCGACCAGCGTGCGCACCTGGACCGGCAGGGCCCTGGCCTGGGCACCTTACCGGCCGCGATGGCGGGGAGGGCGGCGAACATTCCGTGAGCGGCGAGCAACTGTGGCCTCATCCGCCTTCCTCCAAAAAGGTTTCACGTGAAACAAAATTCTGTGGTTTTCGGGACCGACTTGAAGCTGCACGGAAAAAAGAATCTATAATCCCAGCTTAACTCTCCTCGCAGCACATTCCATCATGTTATTTCCGACAGAATTCGACGTGATCGTCGTTGGCGGCGGCCATGCCGGCACCGAAGCGGCGCTCGCGTCTGCACGCATGGGGCAAAAGACCCTATTGCTTACTCACAACATCGAGACCCTCGGTGCGATGTCCTGCAACCCGTCGATCGGCGGTATCGGCAAGGGCCACCTGGTCAAGGAAGTGGACGCCATGGGCGGCGCGATGGCAATCGCCACCGACGAGGCCGGCATCCAGTTCCGCATCCTGAACTCGTCCAAGGGCCCGGCCGTGCGCGCCACCCGCGCCCAGGCCGACCGTGTGCTCTACAAGGCCGCGATCCGCTCGCGCCTGGAAAACCAGCCGAACCTGTGGCTGTTCCAGCAGTCCGTGGACGACCTGATGGTCGAATGCGACCGTGTGGTCGGCGCCGTCACCCAGATCGGCCTGCAGTTCCGCGCCCGCGCCGTGGTGCTCACGGCCGGTACTTTCCTCGACGGGAAGATCCACGTCGGCCTGCAGAATTACACGGCCGGCCGCGCCGGCGATCCGGCGGCGGTGTCCCTTTCGAGCAGGCTGAAAGAGCTGAAGCTGCCGCAGGGCCGCCTGAAGACCGGCACGCCGCCGCGCATCGACGGTCGCAGCATCGACTTTTCCGCCATGAGCGAGCAGCCGGGCGACCTCGATCCGGTGCCGGTGTTCTCGTACATGGGCAATGTCGCCATGCACCCGAAGCAGGTGCCGTGCTGGGTCACGCACACGAATGCACAAACCCACGAGATCATCCGTAACGGTCTGGACCGCAGCCCGATGTACACCGGGGTGATCGAAGGCGTCGGCCCGCGCTACTGCCCGTCGATCGAAGACAAGATCCACCGCTTCGCCTCGAAAGAATCGCACCAGATCTTCCTCGAACCGGAAGGGCTGACGACCAACGAGTTCTATCCGAACGGGATCTCGACCAGCCTGCCTTTCGACGTGCAGCTTGCCCTGGTGCGCTCGATGCGCGGCCTGGAAAACGCCTTCATCCTGCGTCCCGGCTATGCGATCGAGTACGATTACTTCGACCCGCGCGGCCTGAAGGCGTCGCTGGAAACCAAGGCGATCAACGGCCTGTTCTTCGCCGGCCAGATCAACGGCACCACCGGCTACGAAGAAGCGGCGGCGCAAGGCATGCTTGCCGGTATCAATGCGGCACGCCAGACCCAGGGCAAGGAAGCCTGGACCCCGGGCCGCTCGGAAGCCTATCTCGGCGTGCTGGTCGACGACCTCACCACCCAGGGCGTGGCCGAGCCTTACCGCATGTTCACCAGCCGTGCCGAGTACCGCCTGTCGCTGCGCGAAGACAATGCCGACATGCGCCTGACGGAAATCGGCCGCAAGCTGGGCGTGGTCGGCGATGCGCAATGGGAAGCTTTCGAGCGCAAGCGCGAAGCAGTGGCCCTGGAACTGGAACGCCTGCGCTCGACCTGGGTCAACCCGCGCATCCTGGCGGCCGCCGAATCCGAACGCGTGATCGGCCAAGCCATCGAACGCGAGTACAACCTGGCCGACCTGCTGCGCCGTCCCGGCGTCGAGTACGACAAGCTGATGAGCCTGCAGGGCAACGAGGGCCAGGCCCTGGCCGGCCCCGGCGTCGAGGATCCGGCGGTGAAGGAACAGATCGAGATCCAGCTGAAGTATTCGGGCTACATCAACCGCCAGGCGCGGGAAGTGGAGCGCCACGACTACTACGAGAACCTGAAACTGCCGGAAAACCTGAACTACCTGGAGATCACGGCACTGTCGATCGAGGTGCGCCAGAAGCTCGATAAACAGCGTCCGGAAACCCTGGGCCAGGCGTCGCGCATCTCCGGCGTGACCCCGGCGGCGATTTCCCTGCTGCTGGTGCACCTGAAAAAACGGGGCGCCAAGGGCTTTACCAATGCGCCAGCGGAAGGCAGCGGCGAGGCGCCGCAGCAGGAGCTTGCCGAATGAAGAATTTCGACCGCAATGCCCTTGCTCAGGTACTGCGCGACGGCATCGCCGAGATGCAGCTCGAGGTCAGCCCGTCCCAGCAGGAACAGCTGCTGGACTACCTGGCCCTGATGTTCAAGTGGAATTCCGTCTATAACCTGACTTCACTGCGCGATCCGATGCAGATGGTGACTCACCACCTGCTCGATTCCCTGGCCGCAGTACCTGCCTTCGCCGGTGCGAACAACGTGCTGGACGTCGGCGCGGGCGGCGGCTTGCCCGGGATCGTGCTGGCGGTGGTCCGTCCGGACATGAAAGTGTCGATGATCGACACCGTGCACAAGAAAACCGCCTTCCTCACCCAGGTGAAGGCGCAGCTGGGCCTGGCCAACGTCAGCGTGTACACCATGAAGGTGCAGGAGCTGGAGGTGAGCGACAAATTCGACGTCATCACCTCGCGTGCTTTTGCCGACCTCTCGGATTTCGTCGAGTGGTCTGCGCATCTGCTGGCGGAGCAGGGCAGATACATTGCCCTGAAAGGGGTGGCGCCGGAGGACGAGCGGCAGAGGCTGCCGGCCGAATGGAAGGTGACGAAAGTGGAACCCCTGCAGGTGCCCAGGCTGGGGGCGGAACGTCATCTGGTTTTCATCCAAAGGGTAACCAGCTAAACGATATAAACCGTTTATACCGTATTACCAAGTAAATCGTATAAATCGTTTTAATGGTATTAACGGTATGGCTTTTTGAAGGCATACATGGCGAAAATTTTTTGCGTAGCAAACCAGAAGGGCGGCGTCGGCAAGACCACCACCAGCGTCAACCTGTCCGCCGGACTGGCCAAGCTGGACCAGCGCGTGCTGCTGGTCGACCTCGACCCGCAGGGCAACGCCACCATGGGCGCGGGCATCAACAAGGCCGGCCTGAGCTCCTCGATCTATGAGGTGCTGCTCGGCGAGGCCGACGTCGAAAGCAGCAAGCTGCGCAGCGAAGCGGGGCGCTTCGACGTACTGCCGGCGAACCGCGAGCTGGCCGGCGCCGAAGTCGAGATGGTGGAACTGGAAAACCGCGAACGCCGACTGAAGGACGCTCTCGCCAAGGTCGACGCCGACTACGACTTCATCCTGATCGACTGCCCGCCGGCGCTGTCGATGCTGACCCTGAACGGCCTGGTGTGCGCGCACGGCGTGATCATCCCGATGCAGTGCGAGTACTACGCGCTGGAAGGCCTGTCGGACCTGGTCAACACGATCAAGAAGGTGCACGCCAACCTGAACCACGACCTGCGCATCATCGGCCTGCTGCGGGTGATGTTCGATCCGCGCATGACCTTGTCGCAGCAGGTGTCAAGCCAGCTCGAGCAGCACTTCGGCGACAAGGTCTTCAAGACCATCATCCCGCGCAACGTTCGACTGGCCGAGGCGCCCTCGTACGGCATCCCCGGCGTGGTGTTCGATCCTTCGTCGAAAGGGGCGCAGGCGTACATCGCCTTCGGCGCCGAGATGGTCGAGCGCATCAAGACCATGTAATCCACATATAAACAGAACAGTCCAACATCATGGCAACCAAAAAACTGAAGGGACTCGGCCGCGGCCTCGACGCCCTGCTCGGCGGCGACGCCCACGAGACCCCGGCCGCACCAAGCGGCAGCCCGTCCGCCCTGCCTGTCACCCGCATCCAGGCCGGCAAGTACCAGCCGCGCACCCGCATGGACGACGGCTCGCTGTCCGAGCTGGCCGCCTCCATCAAGAGCCAGGGCATCATGCAGCCGGTGCTGGTGCGTCCGATCACGGGGGCAGGGGAGATCGGCTACGAGATCATCGCCGGCGAACGGCGCTTCCGCGCGGCGCAACTGGCCGGCCTGGAAGAGATCCCGGTGCTGGTGCGCGAGGTCGACGACCAGAACGCGGCCGCGATGGCCCTGATCGAGAACATCCAGCGCGAAGACCTGAACCCCCTCGAAGAAGCGCAAGGCATCGCGCGCCTCATCTCGGAATTCGACTTCACCCATGAACAGGCCGCCAACGCGGTCGGCCGCTCGCGCAGTGCGGTGTCGAACCTGCTGCGCCTGGTGAACCTGGCCCAGCCGGTGCAGACCATGCTGATGGCAGGGGATATCGACATGGGCCATGCGCGCGCCTTGCTGGCGGTCGACGCCGCCAGCCAGATCGCGCTGGCCACCCAGGTGATCGCGAAACGCCTGTCGGTACGCGAAACCGAAAAACTGGTCGCCCGTACCCTGGAAGAGCAGAACGCGCCGGCGGCCACCGCGCGCCAGAAGGAAAAGTCGGGCGACATCGTCCGCCTCGAGGAAGAACTGTCCGACCGTCTCGCCACCCCGGTCGCCTTCAAGATGGGACCGAAGGGCAAGGGGCAGATGATCATCGATTTTGCCGACCTCGACGTGCTCGAAAGCGTGCTGACCCGCCTGCGCGACTGATCCCGCATCCGCATCGAAGCTGTGGGCAAGTGTCGAATTGCCCACAGTACACCCCCTCATCGATCGCCGGTATATGCATCTACAGGACTTTTGGTAGATCGCACTATGTTCCCTGTAATAGGCTGAATTTCGTAGGATTTTTCCGGGATTGACGTTAAATTTCTTTGTCGTTTTTACATCGTTGTAGACGCGATATAAGGACGGAAGAGTTTGACTCTGCACTTCATAAGCCCTTATAATCCCGCTGATYCATGTAATTACCATACCGTAACTCGGTTCCACACGGCTGGCGCGAAAGAACAAGAAAAATGCTGCGCTTGGTCTCCCTGCAAATGATGGCAACAATCGTGGCCGGCTTGATCGCCGGACTGATTGGGGGGTGGGCTGCGATGTTTTCGGCGGTACTAGGCGGCTTTTGTTGTGTCGTTCCCAACGGTGTCATGGCGATGCGCCTGTTTGCCGGTACGCAGAAGCCGGGCGGCGCGAATCCTGCCACGTTCTTCATCTGGGAATTTGTAAAGATTGCTTTAACGCTGGCGCTGCTGTACGTGACGGCGCGGCTTTACCACGATCTGAACTGGTTCGCCCTGTTGGGCGGCTTCATCGTGGCGCTGAAAAGTTACATCATCTTAATATTTAGGCAGAAATAATGACGAGTCCAACGGTAGAAACCGCCGCGGAGCATGCGCCCACCGCCGGCGAATACATTCAGCACCACCTGGGTCACCTGACCAATATCCATCAGGATTTCATCGTAAACTTCAAGGTCATCAACTACGATACCGTGTTCTGGTCGATCGTGATGGGCGTGATCGGCGTGTTCGTCATGTGGCTGGGCGCGCGCAAGGCGACTTCCGGCGTGCCGGGCCGCTTCCAGGGCCTGCTCGAAAGCGTCGTCGAGATGGTCGAAGACCAGTCGAAGTCGATCATCCACGGCGACCGCCGCTTCATCGCGCCGCTGGCCCTGACCGTCTTCAT
This sequence comes from Massilia sp. 2TAF26, assembly GCF_052115005.1. Taxonomy (NCBI): domain Bacteria; kingdom Pseudomonadati; phylum Pseudomonadota; class Betaproteobacteria; order Burkholderiales; family Oxalobacteraceae; genus Massilia; species Massilia sp. 2TAF26. Next base: position 87,391 of record NZ_JBFRFV010000025.1, on the reverse strand, counting down.
CTGGGTCTTCCTGATGAACTGCCTGGACTTCCTGCCGGTCGACCTGTTCGCCGCCATCCTGCGCACCATGGGCCTGGGTGAAATGCACTTCCGTATCGTGCCGACCGCCGACCTGAACGGTCCGATGGGTATGTCGCTGGGCGTGCTGGCCGTGGTCCTGTACTACAACGTCAAGGTCAAGGGCGTCGGCGGCTGGATCCACGAACTGTTCGCCGCACCGTTTGGCATTTACCTGGCTCCGTTCAACTTCCTGTTGAACATGATCGAATACGCAGCACGCACCGTGTCGCTCGGTATGCGACTGTTCGGCAACATGTACGCCGGCGAGCTGCTGTTCCTGTTGATTGCCCTGCTCGGCGCCTTGGCCGGCCCGTTCGGTATCGTCGGCCAAATCGTCGCAGGTTCGGCTTGGGCAATCTTCCACATCCTGATCGTGCTCCTCCAGGCTTTCATCTTCATGATGCTGACGCTGGTGTACATCGGTCAGGCCCACGAGAGCCACTGACCGACGCGATCGCAAGAACGAACAAGATAGTGGTAGTAAAGAAGTTGTAATTTTCTAGCTTTTTAAATTAACTTTTGGAGTAATTCTAATGACTGACTATTCTTACATTGCGCTGGCTTGCGGTCTGATCATCGGCCTGGGTGCAATTGGTGCCTGTATCGGTATCGCTCTGATGGGCGGCAAATACCTGGAAGCTTCGGCACGTCAGCCTGAACTGATGAACACCCTGCAGACCAAGATGTTCCTGCTGGCCGGCCTGATCGACGCGGCATTCCTGATCGGTGTTGGTATCGCCATGCTGTTCGCCTTCGCAAATCCGTTCCACGCCTAATCGACACGTCATTCGATTCTGAGCAGCCGAACCTACCCGGTTCGGCATCCGTTTTTGTGAGAAGGAATTTACCGTGAATCTGAACGCAACTCTGTTTGTTCAGTTCGTGGTCTTCTTCATCCTGGTGTTCGTCACGATGAAATTCGTGTGGCCGCCGGTGATGAAAGCGCTCGACGAGCGCGCCCAGAGGATCGCGAACGGCCTGGCCGCAGCTGACCGCGGCAAGGCAGAAATGGCTGCCGCCGAAAAACGCATCGCCGCCGAACTGGCGTCGACCCGCGAAGAAAGCGCCAAGCGCATCGCCGACGCCGAAAAGCGTGCCCACGCAATCATCGAAGAAGCCAAGCAGACCGCTGCCGTCGAAGCCGCCCGCATCGTCGAAGCTGCCAAGGCCGACGCCGAGCAGCAAGTGACCCGCGCGCGCGAAGAACTGCGCGGCCAGGTGGCAAGCCTGGCGGTGGCCGGCGCCGAGCAGATCCTCAAGCGCGAAGTGAACGCAGCGGCCCACGCCGACCTGCTGAACCGCCTGTCGACCGAGCTCTGATCATGGCTGAATTCGCAACCGTCGCCCGCCCCTACGCCGAAGCGCTGTTCCGTGTCGCCCAGAACGGCGACATGGCGGCCTGGTCCGGCATCGTCTCGGAACTGGCGCAAATCGGCGCCAATCCGGACGTGCAGGCTTTTGCCGGCAATCCGAACGTCACGGCGGCACAACTGGCCGAGACGATTGCGTCGCTGGTCAAGTCGCCGCTGAACGCCGAAGCGAAAAACTTCATCGTGATGCTGGCCGAAAACGGCCGTATCGCGTTGTTGCCGGAAATCGCCGCCCAGTTCACTGTGCTGAAGAATGCGCAAGAAGGTGCTGCCGACGCGACTGTCTACAGCGCCTTCGAGATGTCGGCCGACCAGGTGAATGCGCTGGCCGCCACGCTCGAAAAGAAATTTGGCCGCAAGCTGAACCCCACGGTCGAAGTCGACCCGTCGCTGATCGGTGGTGTGCGCGTGGTCGTCGGTGACGAAGTGCTGGATACCTCGGTCCGCGCGAAGCTGCAGCAGATGCACAACGCGCTGGTGGCCTGAGGATCTTTGCACCGTCTACCGCGTCCAAGCCCTTGCCCTACGCATCAAGAAACTATTAGGAGTTAGCACTCATGCAACTTAATTCGTCTGAAATCAGCGAACTGATCAAGAGCCGCATCCAGGGCCTCGAAGGTTCGGCTGATGTTCGTAACCAAGGCACGGTGATCTCCGTCGCCGACGGTATCTGCCGCATCCATGGTCTGTCGGACGTGATGCAGGGCGAGATGCTGGAATTCCCGGGTAACACCTTCGGTCTGGCGATGAACCTCGAGCGTGACTCGGTCGGCGCCGTGATTCTGGGTGCTTACGAGCACATCTCCGAAGGCGACACTGTCAAGACCACCGGCCGCATCCTGGAAGTCCCGGTCGGCCCGGAACTGCGTGGCCGCGTCGTCAACGCACTGGGCCAGCCGATCGACGGCAAAGGTCCGATCGACGCCAAGCTGACCGCTCCGATCGAAAAGATCGCCCCGGGCGTGATCGCGCGTGAATCCGTCTCGCAGCCGATGCAGACCGGTATCAAGTCGATCGACGCGATGGTGCCGATCGGCCGTGGCCAGCGCGAGCTGATCATCGGCGACCGCCAGACCGGCAAGTCGGCCGTGGCAGTTGATGCGATCATCAACCAGAAGGGTCAGAACATGACCTGCGTGTACGTGGCGATCGGCCAGAAGGCCTCGACCATCAAGAACATCGTGCGCTCGCTGGAAGAGCATGGCGCGATGGAGTACACCATCGTCGTCGCCGCTTCCGCTTCGGAATCGGCAGCCATGCAGTACATCTCGGCCTACTCGGGCTGCGCGATGGGCGAATACTTCCGCGACCGCGGCGAAGACGCGCTGATCGTGTACGACGACCTGTCGAAGCAGGCCGTCGCCTACCGCCAGATCTCGCTGCTGCTGCGCCGTCCGCCGGGCCGCGAAGCTTACCCGGGCGACGTGTTCTACCTGCACAGCCGTCTGCTGGAGCGTGCCGCTCGCGTGAACGCCGACTACGTGTCCGCCTTCACCAACGGCGCCGTGACCGGCAAGACCGGTTCGCTGACCGCACTGCCGATCATCGAAACCCAGGCTGGCGACGTCTCGGCCTTCGTGCCGACCAACGTGATCTCGATTACCGACGGCCAGATCTTCCTGGAAACCTCGCTGTTCAACGCCGGTATCCGTCCGGCGATCAACGCAGGTATCTCGGTGTCGCGCGTCGGTGGCGCTGCCCAGACCAAGGTCATCAAGGGCCTGTCCGGCGGTATCCGTACCGACCTGGCGCAGTACCGTGAGCTGGCTGCGTTCGCGCAGTTCGCATCGGACCTGGACGAGTCGACCCGCAAACAGCTGGACCGCGGTGCACGCGTGACCGAACTGCTGAAGCAGAAGCAGTACTCGCCGCTGCCGATCTCGCTGATGGCCGCATCGCTGTTCGCCGTCAACAAAGGTTATTTCGACGATATCGAAGTCAAGCGCGTGCTGGATTTCGAAGCCGGTCTGCACAACTTCCTGAAGTCCAGCCACGGTGCCCTGCTGTCGAAGATTGACGAGACCAAGGCCCTGGACAAGGACGGCGAAGCAGCGCTGGCCGCCGCCATCGCCGACTTCAAGAAGTCGTTCTAAGCGCGGCTATCTGATGGAATGCGGGACCGGGGCGACCCGGTCCCTATAAGGAGTAAGGGCTCATGGCAGCAGGCAAAGAGATACGTGGCAAGATCAAAAGCGTAGAAAATACGAAGAAGATCACCAAGGCGATGGAAATGGTCGCCGCGTCCAAGATGCGCAAGGCGCAGGACCGGATGCGCGCCGCCCGTCCCTACAGCGAGAAGGTCCGCAACATCACGGCCAACCTCGCCACTGCGAACCCGGAGTACACCCACGCGTTCATGGCGAATGCCAAGGACACGAAAGCGAAAGCCGTCGGCTTCATCGTCGTCACGACCGACAAGGGTCTGTGCGGCGGCATGAACACCAACGTGCTGCGCCAGGTGACGCAGAAGACCCGCGAGCTGGAAGCCGCGGGCAATCGCATTGAAGTCGTTGCAATCGGCAACAAAGGTCTGGGCTTCCTGAACCGCATCGGCGTGAAGGTCGTTTCGAGTGTCACGCAAATCGGCGACACCCCGCACCTGGAAAAGCTGATCGGCCCGATCAAGGTCATGCTCGACGCTTACCAGGATGGTCAGCTGGACGCGGTGTACCTGTGCTACACCAAGTTCATCAACACCATGCGCCAGGAACCGGTGGTCGAGCAGCTGCTCCCGCTGCCGGCCGGGCACCTGAAGGCGGACGAAGGCGGCCACTCGTGGGACTACATCTACGAGCCGGACGCGCAAGTCGTCATCGACGAGCTGCTGATGCGCTACGTCGAAGCGCTGATCTACCAGTCGGTGGCCGAGAACCTGGCGTCCGAGCAGTCGGCGCGCATGGTGGCGATGAAGGCCGCAACCGACAACGCGGGCAACGTCATCGGCGAGCTGAAGCTGGTCTACAACAAGACCCGCCAGGCAGCGATCACGAAAGAACTCTCCGAGATCGTGTCGGGCGCAGCTGCAATCAGCGCTTAAAAGCGGCAGCTAAGCTGAATCAACGACCTCTCGAAACGAAATTAAAACTATATCTGAAGGAACGAACATGGCTGATGGCAAAATCGTTCAGTGTATCGGCGCCGTGGTTGACGTGGAATTCCCGCGCAACGCAATGCCGAAAGTGTACGACGCACTGAAAATGGAAGGCTCCGAACTGACCCTGGAAGTCCAGCAGCAGCTGGGCGACGGCATCGTCCGTACCATTGCGCTGGGCAGCTCGGAAGGCCTGCGTCGCGGCATGATTATCCAGAACACCGGCAACCCGATCATGGTGCCGGTTGGCAACGCGACCCTGGGCCGCATCATGGACGTGCTGGGCAACCCGATCGACGAGCGCGGCCCGGTCAACGCCGAGCGCACCGCATCGATCCACCGCACCGCACCGGCCTACGACGAGCTGTCGCCGTCGCAGGACCTGCTGGAAACCGGCATCAAGGTGATCGACCTGGTCTGCCCGTTCGCCAAAGGCGGTAAGGTCGGCCTGTTCGGCGGCGCCGGCGTCGGCAAGACCGTCAACATGATGGAACTGATCAACAACATCGCTAAAGCGCACTCGGGTCTGTCCGTGTTCGCCGGCGTGGGTGAGCGTACCCGTGAAGGTAACGACTTCTACCACGAAATGGCCGATGCCAAGGTCGTCGATCTGGACAACCTGGGCAACTCGAAGGTCGCGATGGTCTACGGCCAGATGAACGAACCGCCGGGCAACCGTCTGCGCGTCGCGCTGACCGGCCTGACCATGGCCGAAGCCTTCCGTGACGAGGGTAAAGACGTTCTGTTCTTCGTCGACAACATCTACCGCTACACCCTGGCCGGTACCGAAGTCTCGGCACTGCTGGGCCGTATGCCGTCGGCAGTGGGCTACCAGCCGACCCTGGCCGAAGAGATGGGCCGCCTGCAAGAGCGCATCACCTCGACCAAGACCGGTTCGATCACCTCGATCCAGGCCGTGTACGTCCCTGCGGACGACTTGACCGACCCGTCGCCGGCAACCACCTTCGCCCACCTGGACTCGACCGTCGTTCTGTCGCGTGACATCGCTTCGCTGGGTATCTACCCGGCAGTGGACCCGCTGGACTCGACCTCGCGCCAGCTGGACCCGCTGGTCGTCGGTGAAGAGCACTACGCCACCGCGCGCGCCGTGCAGGGCACCCTGCAGCGCTACAAGGAACTGCGTGACATCATCGCGATTCTGGGCATGGACGAACTGGCACCGGAAGACAAGCTGGTCGTCGCACGCGCCCGCAAGATGCAGCGTTTCCTGTCGCAGCCGTTCCACGTCGCTGAAGTGTTCACCGGCGCACCGGGCAAGTACGTTTCGCTGAAAGACACGATCAAGGGCTTCAAGATGATCGCGTCGGGCGAACTGGACCACCTGCCGGAGCAGGCGTTCTACATGGTCGGCACCATCGAAGAAGCGATCGAGAAGGCCAAGAAGCTGGCTGCCTAAGCGGCCTCCTTTAAGGGACACACATGGCAAATACCATTCACGTTGACGTCGTCTCGGCCGAAGAGCAGATCTTTTCGGGCGAAGCCGAGTTCGTCGCGTTGCCGGGTGAATCGGGTGAGCTGGGTATCTACCCGATGCACACCCCCTTGATCACGCGCATCCGTCCGGGCGCCGTGCGCATCAAAGTGCCGGGCCGTACCGAAGAAGAATTCGTCTTCGTCGCCGGCGGCATCCTGGAAGTCCAGCCGAAAGGCGTGACCGTCCTGGCCGACACCGCCATCCGCGGCGCCGACCTGGACGAAGCGAAAGCCCAGGAAGCCAAGCGCCAGGCGGAAGAGCTGATGCTGAACAAGGAATCCGCGATCGACTACGCCAAGGCGCAAGCCGAACTGGCGGCCGCGATCGCCCAGCTGGCGGCCATCGCCAAGCTGCGTCACAAGGGCCGCTGATTTTTAGCGGTTTCGTGTGATGAACAAGAAGGCAGCCCGCGGGCTGCCTTTTTTATTGCTGGCGGTTCTGGAAATACGGCCCCTCGTCCTCATCTAGCGTGGATCACAACGATCGCTTGAAAGGACGGACCATGAAACAAGAAACTGCGATCCTCGCAGGGGGCTGCTTCTGGGGCATGCAAGACCTGATCCGCAAGATGCCGGGCGTGCTGTCGACCCGGGTCGGCTATTCCGGCGGCGACGTGCCGAACGCCACCTACCGCAATCACGGCACCCACGCCGAGGCGATCGAGATCGTGTTCGACCCGGAGAGAATCAGCTACCGGCGCCTGCTCGAATTCTTCTTCCAGATCCACGACCCCAGCACGGCCAATCGCCAGGGCAACGATATCGGCGCCAGCTACCGTTCCGCGATCTTTTATACCAACGACGCGCAGAAGGAGGTCGCGCTGGACACGATCCAGGACGTCGATGCCTCCGGCCTCTGGCCCGGCAAGGTCATGACCGAAGTGAAAGCTGCCGGCTCGTTCTGGGAAGCGGAACCGGAACACCAGGATTACCTGGTCAAGCATCCGAATGGCTATACCTGCCACTTCATCCGCAAGGACTGGCGCCTGCCTCACCGCGACGAGCGCGCCGCCTGAACCGTGGAGCGCCGGCCTGGCGACGCTGAAAAGGAAGGCAGCCTGCGGGTTGCCTTTTTATTTTCAGTCCCATTCGCCCCGCCGATCCGACCGCTCATCTCCGGCGATCACCGCTCGTCGGAAAATCATTGCTTGACGTAATGACATCCCCTATCTTGTCTCGACCACAACCATCGAGAGAGAAGGAGCCGCCATGTTCAAGCCGACCCCCGTCTGCGCCGCCATCGCCATCCTGCTGGCGGCGCCCCTCGTCCACGCTGCGCCGGATGGCGGCCAGGATGTGGCGGCGCGCATCGACCAGGTACTGGCCGCCACCTATAAAGCCGATGCGCCGGGGGCCACCGTCATCGTGGTCAAGGACGGCAAGACCATCCTGCGCAAGGCCTACGGGCTGGCCGACGTCGAGCACAAGCAGCCGCTGGCCCCGGATACGCCGATGCGCCTGGGCTCGATCACCAAACAGTTCACCTCGACCGCGATCCTGATGCTGGTCGACGAGGGCAAGATCAAGCTGGACGACGACATCACCGTCTACCTGCCCGACTATCCGAGCCAGGGCAAGAAGGTCACCATCGAGCACCTGCTGACCCATACCTCGGGCATCGTCAGCTATACCGGCAAGCCGGACTACATGGCGAACATGCAGAAGGACCTCACGGTGCGGCAGATGGTCGACTCTTTCAAGAACGATCCGCTGGAATTCGCGCCGGGTTCGCGCTACCGGTACAACAACTCCGGCTACTTCCTGCTGGGCGCCATCATCGAGAAGGTGTCCGGCCAGACCTACGACAAGTTCGTCGAGCAGCGCATCTTCGTGCCGCTGGGGATGAAGCGCACTGCCTACGAAGGCCACGAGCGCGACAAGGCGGCGCGCGCGCTCGGCTATTCGAAGGCGTCGGATGGTTTCAAGCCGGCGGCGCCGCTCAGCATGACGCAGCCCTATGCGGCCGGCTCCCTGGTCTCCACCGTCGACGACCTGGCGCGCTGGGACGCCGCCGTCAGCAGCGGCAAGCTGCTGAAGTCCGCCAGCTGGCAGCGCGCCTTCACGTCTTATACCCTGAGCGGCGGCGCCAGCACCGGCTACGGCTACGGCTGGGAGACCGGCAAGCTGCGCGGCGCCCCGATGATCGGCCATGGCGGCGGCATCAACGGCTTCAACACTTATGCGCTGCGCCTGCCGGCCGAGAAGCTGTATGTGGCGGTACTGAGCAATGTCGATTCCGGCCTGCCGCCGGCAGGGGAGGCGGCGTACAAGGCGGCCGCGATCGCGATCGGCAATCCCTTCCCGGAGTACAAGGAAGTCAAACTGGATGCGAAGACCCTGGATGCCTATGCCGGCGTCTATCGCGTCGAGGGGAACGACACCCGCACCGTGCGCCGCGACGGCGAGCGCCTGGTGCTGCAGCGCGCCGGCCGGCCGCCGGTGACCCTGCAAGCCTATTCCGAGACCGGCTTCTTCATCCCCGGCTCGCTGCAGTCAATCGAGTTCACTCGCGACGCCCAGGGCCGGGCGACCCAGCTGGTGGTGCACAACCCGACCTCCGACCAGGTCAGCCCGCGCACCGGCGACGCGCCGCCGCCGCGGGTGGCCGTCAAGATCGATCACACGAAATTCGATGCCTACGCCGGCCGCTACCAGCTGGCGCCGAACTTCGCGATCGAACTCAGCCGCGACGGCGACCGCTACTGGACCCAGGCCACCGGCCAGCCGAAGGTCGAGGTGTTCGCCTTGAACGAGCGGACTTTCTTTTCGAACCAGGTGGATGCCGAGCTGCGCTTCGACGATGCGACGCCCGGGCAGCTGGTGCTGGCCCAGGGCGGACGCGAGATCAAGGGGATGAAGCTGCCTTGACGCCGGCCGAATTCCCTGAAATCGGGCATCCGTCGGCATACGGGTGCCCTACGTCGCATCGAAGTGGAAGATAATGTTGCTGCATGCAAATATAGCTTCCATGTCCTCTTCCAAATCCCTTCCGCTCTTCCGGCTCCGCGGCAATACCGCAGTCACCCTTCGCAACGTCGGCCTTCTCACCGCATGGTCGCTGATCGTGGTGGTGGTATGGGGCATGATCATTCTCAGCCTGCGCAGCCTGTCTCCCATCGTCGCCGTACTCGGCTTCGTGCTGGTGCAGGCCGCGTATTTCGCATTCGCCGTGCGTCTGGGGCGGCCGGCGCCCGCACGGACGGTCTGCCGTTATGCGGCTGCCCTGCAGCTGCAGGCCTTCATCGAGCACACGGCCTTCTGGCTGGTGGCGATCCTGACGCTGCTTGCGATCATCTTCATGAACAGCGATGTCGAAACAGAGGCCCGGATACGCCAGGCCGTCACCGCGCCCGACGCCCTGCAAGGCATGCTGGGCTATCTCGTGACCCTGCCGGCGCTGGCGCTGCTGACCGGCGTATGGCGCCTGCATCATCTCGGCTACACCACCGGCGCGCTGGCCGGTGTCGCCGACGGCAGCCTGCTGCGCAAGTCGGTCCGCCTGTCCGGCGACGCCGGCGAAGTCCACGACGTGCTGGTACGCCGGCTGGAGCGCCTGATGGACAGCAGCACGCCCGGCCTCGACCGCCCGCTGACCGGAGGACTGCCGCGCCTGGTCGCGGTGCGCGAAGCGAACGCACTGCACTATGAGCTCATCTGGCCGAACTGCAGCCCGAACAAGCTGATGGTCTCGCTCCGCACCGGCAGCGACGCGGTGCCGGAAGTGGAGGTGGAGTGCCGGCTGCGCGACGGCATCTATCGCTGCTATCTGTTCGCGCCGCCGGCCGACGCCGTGGCCCAGATGCAGTACATCGAAGCCCACCTGCTGCAGCCCCTGCGCGCCGAGCTCTCGATGCTGTCCGCCGAACGCCAGCGCGACGCCCTGCGCGAGCAGGCGGTGGAGGCCCAGCTGCGCATCCTGCAGGCCCAGATCGAACCCCATTTCCTGTTCAATTCCCTGGCCAACGTGCGCCACCTGTACCGCGAGGATGTCGGCGCGGGCGAGCACATGCTCGATCACCTGATCGCCTACCTGCGCTGCGCGATGGACGACCTGCGGGCCGAGCATTCCAGCGTGCGCAAGGAGATGGACCTGGCGCGCCACTACCTGACGATCATGCAGATCCGGATGGGCGAGCGCCTCGGCTACACCTTCACCGCCACCGACGCGCTGCTCGAGCACCCATTCCCGCCGGCGATGCTGATCTCGCTGGTGGAGAACGCGATCAAGCACGGCCTGGCCGATGCCGAGCGCGGCACGATCTCGCTGGCGGCCGCCGCGGACGACGCCTGCCTGCGCCTGACGGTGGCCGACGACGGCCGCGGCTTCTCGAGCGTCGGCGGCACCGGCGTCGGCCTGTCGAACATCCGCCGCCGCCTGGAAGCCATGTATGGCAACCGCGCCTGGCTGGAAGTCGGCGCGCCGCCATCCGGCGGCTTTGCCGCCACCATCGTCATTCCCCTCGAACCACCTCCGTAATCCATGCCCACAGCCCTGATCGCCGAAGACGAACCTTTATTGCGCGCCGAACTGAAACAGGCGCTGGCCGAACTCTGGCCGGAACTGCAGATCGTCGCCGAGACCGCGGACGGCGCCGCGGCCCTGGCGGCGCTGCGCACCCACGCGCCCGACATCGCCTTCCTCGACATCAATATGCCCAAGGCCAGCGGCCTGGACGTGGCGCGCGTGCGGCCGCCCGGCACCGTCATCGTGTTCCTGACCGCCTACCACCAGCATGCCCTGGACGCCTTCGACGTCGGCGCGGTCGACTACCTGGTCAAGCCGCTCAACCGGGGCCGCCTGCTGGAGACGATCTCGCGGCTGCAGCTGCGCCGGCAGCCGGCCATCGCACCCGCGCCCGCCGCCGTGGCGCCCGCGGCGGCGGCGGCGCCGCGCTACCTGTCCTGGATCCAGGCCTCGGTCGGCAGCATCCTGCGTGTGATCACCACCGATGAAGTGATCTTCTTCCAGTCCGAAGCCAAGTACACCAAGGTCGTCACGCCGCAGACCGAGGCGCTGATCCGCATTCCCGTAAAAGACCTCGTGGAGCAGCTCGACCCGCAGGAATTCATCCAGGTCAGCCGCGGCGCCATCGTCAACCGGCGCCGGATCGATGCCGTCCACCGCCGCGAGGGCCAGATGCAGGTGCATTTGCGGGGCCGTGCCGAGGTGCTGAGCGTGAGCTCCGGCTACCAGGGCCAGGACGCCTTCCGCCAGATGTAGCGCCGCCGAATTCCCGGGAAAGCCGTATCCATTCCCGGGAATGCCGTGTTCGTCGCAAGCCTACTGGTGCCGGAAGTTGTCGGTTGGCAATATGCGGATGTCATCAAAACCAACCGACGAGAGCACACAATGAACTTCCCGCAGCTTATCCGTTCCTCCCTGTTTGCCGCCCTGCTGGGTGGCGCCGCCTCCACGGCCTTCGGCGCCGCCGCCGTGGCCGTCGGCGACGACAACTACACATATACCGTGACCAACGCCGCCAGCCTCGACGAAGCCAAGGCGGAAGCCCTCGAGGAATGCGGCAAACGCGTCAACAACTGCAAGATCCTGACCAGCCGGACCGTCCCCGGCGCGATCGCCCTGGCCAAGGGCGACGACGGCATGTTCTCGGCCACCGACGATACGCCCGAAAAAGCCCGCGCCCGGGCGATGGCGGATTGCCGCAAGAACTACAAGAACTGCAGGTTCACGGCCCTGTACTGGGAGTCGGGCGGCAGCTGGGGCGCCTGGGCTCATGCCATGGACGAGAAAGGACTGCTGGTCGCGACCCAGTTCAGCTACAACTTCGGCAACGAAGCCGACGCCAGGGCCGATGCCCTCGACGAGTGCGCCAAACAGCAGAAAGGCAAGCCGGTCAGGTGCGAAGTAAAGACCCACTTCGGTGAGTGGGGCTATGCGGTGGCCGAATCCGCAAGCTATGCGTCGGTGCGCATGGAAGCCAGCATGGAAGCCGCGGTTGCCGCTGCCATGGCGAATTGCAAGGAGGGTGCGAAACCCGGCGAATCCTGCAAGCTGACCGTCAAGGCCTTCAACAGGGGCACGAGCAATGCCCCCGCTTCCTTCGACAAGCTGGCCAGCCAGACCGAGGCCGCACGCAAGGCCAAGGCGCCCGCGCGCCAGGTCGCGACCCGCGCCGTCCAGGCCCTGAGCTGCACCAACCGCTGCGTGAACGGCAGCTGCGTACGCACCTTCGCCAATGGCCGCACCGAGAAATGGCAGGCGCCGCGCGTGTTCGACCCCTTCACCAACGACTGGAAGTGGGACACCAGCAGCTGCGGAGGCTGAGGCGCGGTGCGGTCCTAGCGCGTGCGGGACTGCTCCTGCGCCAGCCGCAGCGCCACCTTGTGCCTGAAGTAGCCGTCCTGCACATAGCGGTACAGGTTGGCGCCGGGGCACACGGTCTGTGTTGAAAAATCCCGGTGGCTGGCGATGTTGTCCAGCGGCACATCGTATTTATGCGCCAGCATCGCCATCAGCCGCACCACGGCATCGAGCTGCTGCCGGTTCGGCTCCACTTCCTCGAAGTTGCCGACCACCTCGATCAGCGCATGCCCTGTCGGATCGTATTCCGTGTTGGTGTCGCCGGCGTAGTCGATCTTGCGGCCCTCGTAGATATTGCCGTCGAGGTCGATGATGTAGTGGTAGGGGATGTCCAGCCAGTGCTTGGTGTTGCGCGACCAGGTCTGCAGCTTGCGCAGGTACTGGCGCGGATCGGTGCCCGGCCTGAACGGCTCGCCCTGGTGGTGCAGGGTGATGTGGGTGATGGTCTGGCGATGCGCCAGCGCCGGGTCGGCCGGGGTGCCGCCCCAGGCGGCGACGGGGACGATGCTGCGCTCGACCTCGGGCAAGGTCTGGGCGAAGGCGGCGGTGGCGGCGAGCAGCAGGGAGAGGGCGAGGGCAGGGCGGATCGTCATTGCGGGTCATGCGCCGGAGCGCGATATAAAGCTGATAAGCTAGGCGCGACAATAACATAGCGAGCCCAGCATGCGAACCATCGAACAGATCCTGAAATCCGCCAAGACCGTTGCCGTGATCGGCATGTCGAACAAACCCGAACGCGCCAGCCACGAAGTGGCCGACTACCTGCAATCCCGGGGCTACGAGATCCTGCCCGTGAATCCGGCCTACGCCGGCCAGCAAATCCTCGGCCGCCCGGTCTACGCCACGCTGCAGGAAGCCGCCGATGCACTGGCGAAGGAGGGCCGCCGCATCGACGTGGTCGACGTCTTCCGCAAGTCCGAGGACGTGCCGCCGGTCGCCAAGGACGCCATCGACGTGCGCGCCGGCGTGCTGTGGATGCAGCTTGGGATCGAGAACCAGGCCGCGGCCGACCTGGCGCGCGCCGCCGGCCTGGAGGTCGTCATGAACCACTGCATGCTGATCGAGCACCGCAAGCTCGACGCCCAGGCATGAACGCCCGCGAGCGCTTCCGCGCGCCGAAGAAGGTCGAGCTGCGCGACGAGGACGCCGGCCTGACGCCGCTGCGCGAGAAGAACGGCAACGGCGGCGCCAAGCAACGCGAGCGAGCGCTGACTGATGAGCTGATCGGCCAGGTGGCCCGCTTCCAGGAGATGCTGTACGCCAGCCGCAAGCAGAAACTGCTGCTGGTCCTGCAGGGCATGGACACCGCCGGCAAGGACGGCACCACGCGCGCGCTGTTTTCTCAGATCAGCCCCATGGGCATCCAGGCAACCGGTTTCAACGCACCGACCGAGCGCGAGCGGGCCCACGATTTCCTGTGGCGCATCCACGCCCATGTGCCCGGCAACGGTCTGATCGCGGTCTTCAACCGTAGCCACTACGAGGATGTGCTGGTGCCGCGCGTGCTGGGCGACATCGATGGCAAGGAGACCAAGCGCCGCTACGCCCACATACGCGACTTCGAGCGCATGCTGGCGGAATCCGGCACCACCGTGATCAAGATCTTCCTGCATCTGTCGAAGGAGGAGCAGAAGAAGCGGCTGCAGGAACGCCTGGATGACCCGGAAAAGCACTGGAAGTTCGACCCGACCGACTTGGCCGTGCGCTCGCAATGGGACGCTTACCAGCGCGCCTACGAGGATGCGATCGCCGCGACCGACCTCGGCCATGCGCCCTGGTACATCGTGCCGGCCGATTCCAAGACCCACCGCAACCTGATCGTCGCGCATTTGTTGTTGGAGACCATGCAGGCCATGAATCTGTCGTGGCCGGCGCCGAAGGCCGACCTCGCGAAGGTCAAGGTGGAATAGAATGGGATTTTATTAATCCTTTTCTCGCCGCCATGTCCAAGACCATCGCACTGCTGCTCTCCCTCGGCGCCGCCGCCGCCGCCACCGCACCTGTCCAGGCCCAGAACGCCGCCCCCGCGGCGGCGCCCGCGGCGGCCGCGGCATCCTGCCCGGCCGTGCTGAAGCACACCTTCAAGCGCCTGCAGGACGAGGCGCCGCAGGACCTGTGCCAGTACGCCGGCAAGGTGGTGCTGGTGGTGAACACGGCCAGCTACTGTGGTTTCACCCCGCAATACCAGGGCCTGGAAGCCCTGTACGCCAAGTACGCGGCGCGCGGCCTGGTGGTGCTGGGCTTCCCGTCGAACGACTTCAAGCAGGAATCGGAAGACGCCAAGAAGATCGCCGACCTCTGCTACAACACCTATGGCGTGAAATTCCCGATGTTCGCCAGCACCCAGGTGACCGGCGCGAACGCGAATCCGCTGTACGCCGAGCTCATCAAGGCAACCGGCAACCAGCCGAAATGGAACTTCAACAAGTACCTGATCGACCGTAACGGCAAGGTGCTCGAGTACTTCCCGAGCAAGGTKACGCCGCAGGATGCGGCGCTGGTGTCGAAGATCGAGCAGGCGCTGGGCGGCTGAGCCCGCGCTAGCGCAGCCAGGCGGCGCGTACCTCGTCGACGCAGCGCCGGCGCGAACTGCGCGCCACCTCGTGCGGGGCGAAGGGCGCGCTGACGCGGTCGAGCAGGTCGACCGCGGCCGCCAGCTGCCGGCGCTGTTCCTCATCCAGCCCCTGCTGCGCGCCCAACGCCGTCAGTTCGCGGATCAGGACGATGGCCGCCTCCTTGGCCGCGATCTCTTCCGGCAGCCCGGCGCGGGTGCACAGGCCATAAGTACCGTCCAGGAAGTGCCGCCACTCCGACGCGATGTGGGCATCGCCGTTCAATTGGTCAGCGGCCGCGGGCAGGCCGTCGTCGCCGAGCCGCGCCAGCCGGCGTCGGTAGCGCGAGGCGAAGATCGCGTAGGCCTCGCGCGGACCGTCCAGCGCTGCCAGCAGGCCGGCCCAGGCGGGCGCACCTTGCGGGTACCAGTCGATCACGTGCTGCTCGCCGTGCGGGCCGAAGAAGGAATCGCAGGAGAGCTCGACACGCAGGCGGTAGGCGGGCCGCGGCATCATGCCGCGTTCCTGCAGCTCGCCCAGGTGGACGTCGTCGATGCCGCAGCGCGCCAGCAGCTGCCCGCGGGTCAGGAAATGGGTGTTCAGGTAATCGATCAGTTTCATGCCCGCCATGCTAGGGCAGGCGGGCAGGACCATGCTTCGGTCAGCGCCGAATCGTTGCCCGCAACGGTCCGCGCAAGGCATTGCAGACCACGATCTCCTGGGCGCGCTCCAGGGTCTCGCGCGAGATCGGGCATTCGATCGCATTCCAGGCAGGATCGTCCAGCAGCACGGCCCGCATCACGCCAGGCAGCACGCCGGACGACAGCGGCGGCGTGTACCAGCGCTCGCCGACCCGCACGAACACGCTGCTGCGGCCGCCCTCGGCCAGTTCGCCGCGCTCGTTGAAGAACAGGGTGTCGAAGGCGCCTTCGTTTTCGGCCTGCTTCCAGGCGGCGTCGTAGCGGCTGCGGATGGTGGTCTTGTGGCGCGCGAACAGGGCATTGGAGTCTACCGGTTCGCTTGATAACAGCACCTCGACCGGGCCTTCCAGCGGCGTCAGCGGCGCCGTCTGCACGACGACCTCGCCGTCCGGCTGCAGCGCCAGGCGCAGGCGGTGCGGGGTGTGCTCGGGCAGCACGGCGCAGGCGGCGATTGCGCCGGCGCGCGCCAGTTCCTCGGCGAAGGGATAGCCGAAGTAGGCGCTGGAAGCCCGCAGCCGCGCCAGGTGGCGTTCCAGGTGGCGGCAGCCTTCCTCGCGGGTGGCGTACATGGTCTCGAAGATCTGGAAGCCGTTCGGCAGCCCGGTCAGGAAGCCCGCCTTCAGCCGGCACTCGGCATATTCGGCGGCGGGATCGCTGTCGTAGACGATGCCGGCGCCGACCCCGAGTTCGCCGTGGCGAACGCCGTTGTGCTCGGGCTGCAGCACCAGGGTGCGGATCGGC
Organism: Massilia sp. 2TAF26; assembly: GCF_052115005.1. Classification (NCBI taxonomy): domain Bacteria; kingdom Pseudomonadati; phylum Pseudomonadota; class Betaproteobacteria; order Burkholderiales; family Oxalobacteraceae; genus Massilia; species Massilia sp. 2TAF26. The sequence goes on along the minus strand of NZ_JBFRFV010000025.1, from coordinate 71,060 downwards.
ACGGACAGGCAGAAGTCGCCGAAGCGCGCGCCGGCCAGGGCAGCCGAGTGGGCGCCGAAGGCCGGCGGATCGATCCAGCCGAGCGCGCCCGTATAGATGCCGCGCGGGGCCGGCTCCAGCTCGTGGATGATCTCCATGGTGCGGCGCTTCGGTGCGCCGGTGATCGAGCCGCAGGGGTAGAGCGCGTCGAAGATGGCGTCCAGCCCGGTGCCGTCGGCCAGCTGGGCCTGGACGGTCGAGGTCATCTGCAGCACGCTGCTGTAGCGGCGCACCTCGAACAGGGCCGGCACGCCGACGCTGCCGGTACGCGCGATCCGTCCGAGGTCGTTGCGCAGCAGGTCGACGATCATCAGGTTCTCGGCGCGGTTCTTCGGATCGGCCGCCAGCGCCGAGGAACGCACGGCGTCGATGTCCTGGTCGCCGCTGGCCGGTGCGGTACCTTTCATCGGCCGCGCCAGCAGGCGGCCGGCGTCGTGGCGCACGAACAGTTCCGGCGACAGCGACAGCACCGCACGGCCGTCCGGCAGGGCGATCAGGGCGCCGTAGGGCACCGGCTGGCGCTCGCGCAGGCGCGCGTACAGGGCGAAGATCGAACCGAAGGCGTCGAAGCGGATCCGGTAGGTGTAGTTGACCTGGTAGGTGTCGCCGGCGGCGATGTAGTCGCGGATGCGTCCGATGGCGCGGGTGAAGGCCGCCTCGTCGACGTTGCTGCGCACGTCGGCGATCCCGGCCGGGCCGCCGGCGCCGGCGCGTTCGTCCAGCCAGTTCTTCACTTCGCCCGCCGACAGCAGCTCGACGCCGCGGAACAGCAGTACCTGGGCCAGCGGCGCATCCTGGACCGCGGCCGGCGGCACGATGCCGAGCAGCTGTTCGCCGAGCTCATAGCTCAGCACCGGCACCGCGTACAGGCCGGTCGCCAGCGCTTCCTGCAGGCGCGCCAGCAGCGCCGGCCATTCCTGCACCGTGTGGCAGGCCAGCATACCGGCGTAGTCGCGGTACAGGCGCGAGCGGGAAGGCGGATTACCGTCTGCGCTCGCGTCGTCGAGCAGGGCAAAGATGCCGTCGTCCATTCGGGCTCCCGGGTCAGGCGGCCAGCAGCAGCGACAGTTGCAGGGCGCTGTTTTCCGCCGGGTGCTGGCGGAAGCCGCTCTTGGCAAAGCGGTGCCAGCGTCCGGTCACATAGGACACCAGCAGGCTGGCGCGCGCACCCACGTCTTCCTCGCGGCCGTGGCCCTGGGTGACGGCCACCCGCAGCGCGCCCTTGAACGCCAGTTCGACTTTGTCGTAGAACTGGTTCATGCGCAGTTGCAGGCGTTCGTCCTCGCCCACCAGGGCGTCGCCGATCAGTACCCGGGTCATGCCGGGATTATTCGCCGAGAACAAGAGCAGCATCTGCAGCATCGCATGCGCCTGGGCCACGCCGTCGTCTTCGCGTTCCGTGATCTGGTTGCACACGCCGAAGACGCTGGACTCGATGAACTCGATCAGCCCTTCGAACATTTGCGCCTTGCTGGCGAAGTGACGGTACAGCGCCGCCTCCGATACCGCCAGTTTCGCGGCCAGTGCCGCGGTCGTGATCTTCTCCCCCTTCGGGTGCTCCAGCATGGCCGCCAAGGCCTGGAGGATCTGCAGTTTTCGTTGTCCCGGCTTGGTGCTTGCCATGTTCTCGTGGTGCTCCGTATTCAGGTCGAAATTCAGGTCGATGAGCGCAGCCGGCGCAGGTGCGCCGGCAACTGAACTACGGATTTTACTTTGACATCGACATAGGCGGGTCGTTTTAGCATTTTCGGCAGGGGGGCTTTACCGCTCGGATCGGCGTAGCGCAGGTATTGCGTGACCCAGGCGGTGCGCATGCCGACGCGTTTGGCGTGCTTCAGGTTGACCAGGGTGTCCTCGACCAGCACGCAGCGCTGCGGTGCCAGCCGGTGCTTGCGCAGCAGGCGCCGCAGCATCAAGGTCGACGGCTTCGGCCGCAGCTGGCGGTGCACGTGCATGTCCTCGATCGCGATATGGTGGGCAAAGTGGCGCTGCAGGCCGATATGGCGCAGCACCTCGGTCGAATACGCGGTGGGCGCATTCGTCAGCAGGATCTTGCGGCCGGGCAGGCGCTTCAGCACGCGCGACAGGCCGCGTTCCCAGCGCATCATGTCCTGCAGGGCTTTCAGGTCGTGGGTCTCGCGCAGGAAGTCGGCGGCGTCGACCTGGTGGTGGCGGATCATGCCGAGCAGGGTCGCGCCGTAGCGCTTCCAGTAGCCGAGCCGGGCCGCATTCACCGCTTCCTGGCTGGCCGGCGTGGTGCCGTCGCCGAGCACGCGCGCGATATAGGTGTTCATGTTGGCGCTGATTGCCGGAAAGATCGCGTGGGAAGCGTCGTGCAGGGTGTTGTCGAGGTCAAACAGCCAGACGAGGGAGGAGGGAGTAGGCACGGCAAGCTTTGTAAGAGGAGGCAGCCTTGCATTATATCGACACCGCATGTGCGCATGCGCAGAGGGTCACTGTCGGGCAGTTCGATAATCAAATGACAAGTCCGATTATCCATGCCGACGAGGAGAGCGTATGCCTCCGCTCATGTCCCGCGTTGTCCCCGCCATTGTTTCGCGATCCTTCGCCTTGCTGTTCGGCCTGCTCTGGCTGGCCAGTCCCACGGCGACGGCGGCCGAGCGCGGCGCCCTGTTCCGGATCACGCTGGACGGCCACGAAATGCACCTGTTCGGCACCCTGCACGTCGGCCTGCCCGAGTTCTATCCGCTCGAGCCGCGCATCGCCGAGGCCCTGGACCAGTCGTCCACCCTGGCGCTCGAGATCGATCCCGCGCAGCCGCAGCGCGAACTGCTGCGCGCCCTGCACGAGCACGGCATGCTGGAAGCCGGCAGCGCCGGCTACGAGGGCATGGATCCCGAGCGCCGCGCCCTGCTCGAACGCCTGGTCGCGGAAGGCGGACTCGATCCCGCCAACGCCAGGACTTTCAAGCCGGTGCTGCTGGCAACCCTGCTGGCGATGGCCGAGTACACCAGGCAGGGCTACCGCAGCCAGCTGTCGAGCGAGGCCTGGCTGGCGCGGCAGGCGCGCGCGAAGGGCACCCGCATCCTCGAACTCGAATCCCTGGACCGCCAGCTGTCGCTGCTCGACCGCCTGAGCGAGCCCGAGCGCTGGCGCTTCCTCGACGAGACGATGGGCACGATCGTCTCCGGCGCCCAGCGCCGCGAAGCGCGCGCCATGGTGCAGGCCTGGCGCAGCGCCGACCGCGCCGCCCTCGACGCGATCGCCGCGCGCGGCGATGCGGACGCCAGCGTGTCCGGGAAATTCGTGAACCAGGTGCTGCTCAAGGAACGCAATGCCGGCCTGGCCGGGGGCCTGCTGCACTTGCTGCGTCAGGAAAGGAAGACCTTTGCCGCGGTCGGCGTGCTGCACCTGCTGGGAAAAGGGAGCGTGACGGCGCTGTTGCAGGAGCAGGGCGCGCAGGTGGAGCGGGTTTATTGAAGTGAATGACTAGTCCTGAAATAGGTTGACAGTCAAATGTAGCAAGATTCGCTAGATTCTTGCGCTCTTAAAGACGCCCGATGTACTTCATCGGGCGTTTTGTATTTCAAGGCCAGGTGTGGTCGTTCCTTGTTGTAGATATCGACTGACTGTTCCACCATGCGCCTTGCCTGGTCCAGGTCTCGAGGACGGGCTAGCAGATACTCTGTCTTGAGGATGCCGTTGATCCTTTCAGCCAAGGCGTTCTGGTAGCAGTCGTATCCGTCGGTCATCGAGCACGTCAGGCCATGTTTTTGATGCAGGGCCTGATAGCTGCTTGCACAATGCTGGAGCCCGCGATCGGAGTGATGAATCAACGGTAGACGGCCGTGTCGTGAGCCCAGTGCCATCTTCAAGGCCTTGGCTACCTCCTCGGTTTGCAAGGTGGCGTGGACGTGGTGGCCGACGATCTTGCGGGAGAATGCATCCGTAATCAGGCTCAGGTACACGCATTGCTGCTGTGTGGGGATGTAAGTGATATCGGCGACCCAGAGTTGCTCGGAACGCTGTGCCACCTTGATGGCTGTTGCAGGCTTGAGCAGATTAGGATGCTTGTGAAACCGATGAAAACTGTCAGTCGTCTTGTGGTACGCCTTGGCCCGCGCTACCAGCAGGTGAACGCGCTTCAACGTCGCAAACAAAGCGTCGCGTCCCAGTTTGATGCCAGCAGCTGAAAAGCGATCGTGCAAGAGATAATGCAGCTTTCGCCCACCTATCCGCGGCTGGCGCCGACGCACTTCCCGCACCAACTTCTCGACCTTGCCATCACGCTCCTGCAAGGCCGCTTCGGCACGGATCTGCTGGTAGTACGCCTGTCGGCTTATACCAATGAATTTGCATGCCTTGGCGAGACTCAAGCTCGCTACCTGCCCTTGCTCGATGACTCGCCTGAAGGCTTTTTTGGCAGCTTGACCCCGTACTCTTTCCGGATCACCTCCAGCATCGCCTCAAACAACTGCGCCTTCTGATTGGCATCCTTGAGCTGCGTTTCCAGTTCCTTGATGCGCTGCTCTGGCGTCTGCGGTTTAGCTTGCTTGCTCACGGGATCGCTCCTGCGCTGGTTCGGTCCCTTGAGGCTACCCCAATCCTGGCGCCCATGCTTGCGCAGCCACTTCAGCACTGTCGAACAGCCCTGAATCCCATATCGCTGCTGCGCTTGCTTGTACGTCAGTTCGCCCCTTTCCACCTCATCAACTACAGCAAGTTTAAAGGCCAGGGTGTAGTCGCGTTGTGTACGTTTTACCCTCTCGTCCATGTCGACACTCCTTGAAAGTGTCAATCTATTCCAGGACGGGTCATAAAAAGAAAAAAGGCCCGACAAGTCGGACCTTTTCTCTTCGATTCTGGCGGAGCGGACGGGGCTCGCCCACGTCCCGCGGGCCGCGGAATCGCTTGCAAGCGATTCCCTTCGAGCCCGAAACCGGGTCTCCCGCAGGGGAGACCCTCCTGTAGCTAAAAAGAAAAAAGGCCCGACAAGTCGGACCTTTTCTCTTCGATTCTGGCGGAGCGGACGGGGCTCGAACCCGCGACCCCCGGCGTGACAGGCCGGTATTCTAACCAACTGAACTACCGCTCCAGATGGTGCCCTTGACGTGGATTGAACACGTGGCCTCTCCCTTACCAAGGGAGTGCTCTACCACTGAGCTACAAGGGCATCGTTCTTGCATTTTGCAGCGACTTGAACCGCTGCAAAATTTCAGTGAGACCGGATCATAGTGCCAAAGGCCTGTTCGGTCAAGACTTCCAGCAACAAACTGTGTTCGATGCGCCCGTCGATGATGTGCACGGTATTGACGCCGGACTTGGCGGCGTCCAGTGCCGACGAGATTTTCGGCAGCATGCCGCCGGAAATCGTACCGTCCGCGAACATCTCGTCGATCTCGCGCGCCGACAGGTCGGTGACCAGATTGCCCTGCTTGTCCTGCACACCGGCGATGTTGGTCATCATGATCAGCTTTTCGGCCTTCAGGATTTCCGCGATCTTGCCGGCGACGACGTCGGCATTGATGTTGTAGGCCTGGCCATCCTGGCCGAAGCCGATCGGCGAGATGATCGGAATGAAGGCGTCGTCCTGCAGGGCCTTGACCACGGCTGGATTGATCGCCTCGATTTCGCCGACGAAGCCGATGTCGAGGAATTCGCCCGGCTTTTCCTTGTCCGGCATCGCCATGCGGCGTGCGCGGATCAGGCCGCCGTCCTTGCCGGTCAGGCCGACCGCCTGGCCGCCGTAGTGGTTGATCAGCATGACGATGTCCTGCTGGACTTCGCCGCCCAGCACCCACTCGACCACTTCCATGGTCTCTTCGTCGGTGATGCGCATGCCTTGCACGAAGGTGCCCTGCTTGCCGATCTTTTTCAGGGCGTTGTCGATCTGCGGACCGCCGCCATGCACCACCACCGGGTTCATGCCGACCAGCTTCAGCAGGATGACGTCGCGCGCGAACCCGTGTTTCAGGCGTTCGTCGGTCATCGCGTTGCCACCGTATTTGATGACGATGGTTTTTCCGTGGAAGTTGCGGATATAGGGAAGTGCTTCGGCCAGGATCTGCGCCTTGATCTGCGGCGAGACCGCAGTCAGGTCGTTCTTCTGGTCGTCGCCCGTCATTGTGCTCAGCGTAGCGTTCATTGGGGGTCCAAAAAGAATTTGCGAGATTTTACAGGCAATGGCCCGTCGCAGTGCGCATTATAAAGGCAGCTTGTTGTATTTTCCGGCCCATGCGGCTAAGGTGGGCCCATGAGCATTTGTACACGTTGCGGCGCCGCCTTCGGCTGCGCCATGGTGGACGGCGGCGACGGCCCGTGCTGGTGCACCGCCTTGCCGCCGGTCGTACCGGTTCCCGTCGCGCAATCCGGCGCGGAACAGCCCGTGCCCGGCTGCTGGTGTCCGGCCTGCCTGGGCCAGCATATCGCGCAACAGCAACAGGCGTCGTCCGGGAAGGTTTAAGGCCTGCATCGTCAGCGCCGGGTGCGGAAGAAGCGCATCATTTCGCGGCTCGCGTCCGGGCCCTTGCCGTCGGTATAGCTGCCGCGCGCATCGCCGCCCGACCAGGCATGGCCGAAGCCGTGCACCAGCCAGTGTTCCGCATGAATCGTCCCGTCCGGATGACGGTGCACCGTGCGCGTGTAGGCGTGGCCGTCGGGCACCTGGCCCGGCTCGACCGCGACCTGTTCGGCCGCATGGCGCCGCCGGCGCCGGATCAATTCTTCGCCATTCGCCGGGTGCACGGTCGTGTCCTGGTCGCCGTGGAACACGATGATCGGCAGCTCGCGCACCTTGCCGCTTTTCGGACGGCGGAAATCGCCCTTCATGGCGGCCATCGCCGTCGGCAGGTCGTGCGCGGCCGCGAAAGGCAGGCCGGAATGCACGCCCACCGCCGCATACAGCTCCGGATACAGGGTGCCCATGATGGCCGACATCGCGCCGCCGGCCGACAGCCCCGCCACGTACACCTGCTGCGGATCGACGACGTAGCGCGCCATGATGTCGCGCGTCATTCCGGCGATGATGGACGGCTCGCCCTGGTCGCGCTTCTGGTCGATCGCATTGAACCAGTTCCAGCAGCGGTGGGCATTGGCCTGCTGCGACTGGGCCGGATACAGGACCAGGCAATTCCACTCCTCGGCCAGCACGTTCATGCCGGTACCGAGCGCGAAGTCGTCCGGATTCTGGGTGCAGCCGTGCAGCATCACCAGCAGCGGAGACGGCTGGCCGGCATAGGTGCTCGGCACGTAGAGCTTGTAGTCGCGCGTGCCGGCGTCGGCGGTGAACGATCCGTCGATGAAGTGGCCGGGCAGGCCGATCGCGGCCGCGCCGGTGGACAGCGGCGGCACATTGAAGGGATTGACCGACTGGCCGATCCGGCTCAGGTCGGCCAACATGTCGGAGACGGGATCAAAGCTCATCTGGTTCGAGGCCGCTTTCTGTTTTGCCGCCGGGTGCATGCTGGAGGCGGTCTTGATCGATTCGCGCATCACGGTGCGCGCCACGGACGGGCCGCGGCGCATCAGGGAACGGGTCGCGGCGCGCATTTGCGCCAGCAATTTATTACTTAGGGACATCAGCCCTCCTTTGTCGGCGCCATGGCCGGGTTCTCAGTCTTGGTCGGCAAACTTGCATCAACCTTACTGTGCGGGCCAAAGGGTCGAACTCTACGCCCATGAGCTTTCTGGTCAAGCGCGATTCGTCCGGATACGTTAATCTGCCCACCATGCGTCCCGAATTTCAGCCCGGCATCCGCTTCGAGTGGTACTACACGGTACCTGCACGCGCCACGGTGCCTCAGCTCTACCACGATACTCCATTCTGCCTCGACATGCCGGACGTGCTCGCTACCGGCTATATGGTCGGGATGATGGAACTTGCCTGTTTGCATGGCATGATGCCCTATATGGACTGGCCGAACGAACAGAGCCTGGGCACCATGGTCAGCTTCCAGCACGTGGCGCCGACCCCGCCCGGCATGACCCTGCACGTGAAGGGCGAGGTCCTCGAGGTCGACGGCCGCCGCGTGCGCTTCAGGGTCGAAGCCTGGGATGACGTCGAACGCATCTGCGAAGGCATCCACGAGCGCGTCGTGATCGATCCGGCGCGCTTCAATGCCAAACTGGCAGGCAAGATCGAGAAAGCTTCAGCATGACCATGAATCCGGAACAGCAAACCCCCGTCCCATCCCCCTGCATCAACATCTGCCGCATGGTCCCCTCGACCGGCCTGTGCGAAGGCTGCATGCGCACCATCGACGAGATCGTCGCCTGGGGCCGCGCCGACGACGATTACAAGCGCGCCGTATGGGCCGAAATCCGGCGCCGCGAAGCGCAGCTCTTCGAGTGATGCGGCTGCCGGCCTCGATGCGGGTGTTCGAGCGCGGCTGGCTGTCCGCCAACAACATCCTGTTCAGCGGTCGCTCCGGGACGACCCTGGTCGACAGCGGCTACGTCACGCATGCCGATCAAACCCTGGCGCTGGTGCGGCACGCATTGGACGGCCGCCCGCTGGACCGCGTCGTCAACACCCACCTGCATTCGGATCACTGCGGCGGCAACGCGGCCTTGAAGGACGCCTTCGCTTGCCGCATCGCGATTCCGGTCGCCGAAGCCGACAAGGTCCGGGCCTGGGACGAGGAGGCGCTGAGCTATCGCGCCACCGGCCAGCAATGCACGCGCTTCAGCGTCGACGAGACCATCGCGCCCGGCGATGCGCTGATCATGGGAGACTTGCAGTGGCAGGCACTGGCCGCGCCCGGCCACGATCCGCACGCGCTGCTGTTCTGGTGCGAAGAAGAGGGCATCCTGATCGCCGGCGACGCCCTGTGGCAGAACGGCTTCGGGGTGATCTTTCCTGAACTGGCGGGCGAGCCTGGCTTCGACGAGGTGAGGGCCACGCTCGACCTGATCGTCTCGTTGCGGCCAGGTCTCGTCATTCCCGGCCATGGTGCGCCGTTTGCCGATGTCGACGCCGCTTTGCAGCGGGCTTACGGCCGCCTTGCTTATTTGGCTGCCGATCCGGTGCGCAACGCCGAGAATGCCGTCAAGGTGCTGCTGAAATTCCTGCTGCTGGAGCGCCGCAGCATGCCGCTGGCCGAGGTGGAAGCCCTGTTCGGGACCGTGCCGCTGCTGGTGCTGGCGCGTGGCCGCTTCCTGCCGCGTCCGGCCGCCGAACTGGCGCGCTGGGCGGTGCAGGCGCTGGAAAAGGCCGGTGCGGCGCGGCTGCAGGGCGACCAGCTGCTGGACAGTTGAGTGCCGGAATTAGAGCCGAAGATCTAGCACGGTCGTGCTTTTTTGGCCCTATAATCGGAAAACTGGTCCGATCAACCCCATCCGCGAGAATATCCATGGCGCTGCCTACCGTCCTGCAAGACCTTTCCTTACCCGTCATCGCGTCGCCGATGTTCATCGCCAGCGGCCCCGCGCTGGTCGCCGCGCAATGCAAGGCCGGCATCGTCGGCTCCTTCCCGGCGCTGAACGCACGCCCGGCCGAGCAGCTGGACGTCTGGCTGACCGACCTGCAGCGCGAGCTGGGCGATTACCAGGAAGCGCATCCGGATAAGAAGGTCGGGCCGATCGCCGTCAACCAGATCGTCCACCAGTCGAACGACCGCCTGGCGCATGACGTCGAGGTCTGCGTGAAGCACCAGGTGCCGATCATCATCTCCTCGCTGCGCGCGCCGCCGCAGGAGATGATGGACGCGGTGCACGCCTACGGCGGCATCGTGATGCACGACGTGATCTCGATCCGCCACGCCGAGAAGGCGCTGGAGGCGGGCGTCGACGGCCTGATCCTGGTCGCGGCCGGTGCCGGCGGCCATGCGGGCGCATTGTCGCCGTTCGCGCTGGTGGGCGAGGTGCGCAAATTCTTCGATGGCCCGATCGCGCTGTCCGGCTCGATCGCCACCGGCGACGCCATCCTGGCGGCCCAGGCGATGGGCGCCGACTTCGCCTACATCGGTTCGCGCTGGCTGGCGACGAAGGAATCGAACGTCAGCGATGCCTACCGCGAGGCGATCGTGGGCTCCGCCGCGGCGGACGTCGTGTACACCAACCTGTTCACCGGCGTGCACGGCAACTACCTGAAAAAATCGATCGTGGCGGCCGGGCTGGATCCGGAGAACCTGCCGGTGTCGGACAAGAGCAAGATGAGTTTTGGTTCCGGCAGCGCCAAGGCCTGGCGCGACATCTGGGGCGCGGGCCAGGGTGTCGGGCTGATGGATGACGTGCCGACGGTGGCGGAGATGGTGGAGCGGCTGAAGGCGCAGTATCAGGCGGCTCGGGAGCGCTTGTGCATCAAATGAACGTCGTTCCCGCTTTCGCGGGAATGACCTTGATTACGCCGCAGGTGGTTCTTCCTCCACCTGCTTGTCCTCTTCCTTGATTACCCACAAGCCCGGCAGGTTACGCCAGTAACCATGCGCATCCATCCCGAAGCCCACCACGAACTTGTTCGGGATGGTCAGCCCGACGATATCGGCCTGCACCGGCTTGGCGCGGCCCAGTTCCTTGTCGGCGAATACGGCCAGGATCACTTCGGCCGCGCCCATGTCGAGCAGGCGCTGCTTCACATGGGCCAGGGTCTCGCCTTCGTCGAGGATGTCGTCGACCACGATGATGGTGCGGCCGGCCACGTTCTGGCGCGGGATCACCTTCCACACGACTTCGCCGCCGCGGTCCAGGTCGCCGTAGCGGGTCACGTGGATGTAGTCGAATTCGAGCGGGAAGCTCAGCTGGGGCAGCAGGTGGCCGGTGAAGACCACCGCGCCGCCCATCACGCCCAGCACCAGCGGGAATTCGCCGGTGGCGTCGGTGTCGAAGCGCTGGTTCAGCACCTCGGCGACGTTTCGCACGGCGGCTTGCACCGTATCGGCGCTGACGAGTTCCTCGGCGCGGGCGAGGAGTTCGCGGGCGCGGGTGTAATGAAAGTCCTGTTCTTGCATGGTTTATTGTGAGAAAAAGAATGCAGCTTCGATTATCCGTCAGAATGCCGCGGACGGTGTTCCTCTTGGCTTGGCGCAGTTGCCGACTGCGCCACATCCTGACAGAGGGGCGTATCATACGCAGCTTGGAGAATCCACAACACACCCGCATCCCCAACATGCCAGCAAATATGCCAGCCAATCAGCCAGCAATCGACACCACCGGCCAGCGCGCCGAACGCCTTGCCCAACTGCGCGCCGCAATGGCGCGCCACCAGGTCGACGCCTTCATCGTTCCTTCCGCCGATCCCCACCTGTCCGAGTATCTGCCAGGCCGCTGGAAGGGCCGTGAATGGCTGTCGGGCTTCACCGGCTCGGTCGGCACCTTCATCGCCACCGGCGATTTCGCCGGCGTCTGGACCGACGGCCGCTACTACACCCAGGCCGAGCAGGAACTGGCGGGCACCGAGGTCCGCCTGATGAAGATCCCTTCGGGCGCCAGCCTCCTGCACATCGACTGGCTGGCCGAGACCATGCAGCCGGGCCAGACCGTCGCCGTCGACGCCCGCGTGCTGGGCCTGGCCGTGGCGCGCCTGCTGGAAGACGCGCTGAAGGCGCGCGGCATCCATCTGCGCACGGACCTCGACCTGCTGGACGAGATCTGGAGCGTCCGTCCGGGCCTGCCGCCCGAACCGGTCTACGAACACGAGGCGCCGTACGCCACCATGGCGCGCGCCGACAAGCTGCACGCCGTCCGCAACGCGATGGCGAAACTCGGCGCCGAGCGCCATTTCATCTCGACCCTGGACGACATCGGCTACCTGTTCAACCTGCGCGGCGCCGATGTCAGCTACAACCCGGTATTCGTCGCGCATGCGCTGGTCGAACCGTCCGGCGCCACCATCTTCGTCGCCGAGGGCAAGGTCCCGGCCGCGCTGCGCGAGCGTCTCGAGCGGGACGGCGTGCGCGTCGCCCCCTACGAGCAGGCGGTCCAGGCCCTGCAGGCGCTGCCGGCCGGCTCCAGCCTGCTGCTCGATCCGCGCCGCGTCACCGCCGGCATGCGCGCCGCCGTGCCCGCGAACGTGCGCGTGGTGGAAGCGATCAATCCGACCACCTTCGCCAAATCGCGCAAGCTGCCGGCCGAAGCCGATCACGTGCGCGACACCATGGAGCAGGACGGTGCCGCCCTGTGCGATTTCTTCGCTCAGCTCGAAGCGCAACTTTCGGATCCGAAGCGCGCGCCGCTCACCGAAGTCATGATCGACGAGCAGATCACGGCCGCGCGTGCGCGCCGTCCGGGCTTCGTCAGCCCCAGCTTCGGCACCATCGCCGGCTTCAACGCCAACGGCGCCATCATGCACTACCGCGCCACCCCGGAGAATTGCGCGACCATCGAAGGCGACGGCCTGCTGCTGATCGACTCCGGCGGCCAGTACCTGGGCGGCACCACCGACATCACCCGCGTGGTCCCGGTCGGCACGCCCTCCGCCGCGCAGAAGCGCGACTTCACCCTGGTGCTGAAGGGGATGATCAACCTGTCGGTGGCGCGCTTCCCGCGCGGTACCAAGGGACCGATGCTGGACGCCCTGGCGCGCGCCCCGATCTGGGCCGCCGGCATCGACTACGGCCACGGCACCGGCCACGGCGTCGGCTACTTCATGAACGTGCACGAAGGCCCGCAGGTGATCTCGCCGACCGCCATGCCGGAGCCGCACACGGCGATGGAGCCGGGCATGATCACCTCGAACGAACCGGGCATCTACCGCCCGGGCCGCTGGGGCATCCGCATCGAGAACCTGGTGCTGGCCCAGGTGGTCGAGAACACCGAGTTCGGCGAATTCCTCGGCTTCGAGACGCTGACCCTGTGCCCGATCGACACCCGCTGCATCGACATGACCCTGATGCGCGGCGACGAGGTCGCGTGGCTGAACGACTACCACCGCAGCGTGCGTGCGCGCCTGCTGCCGCTGGTCGACGGCGCCGCGCGCGACTGGCTCGAACTGCGTACGAAGGAGATCTGAGATGGCGGCCGGCGTCCGTTCCACCCGCGCCAGCGCCGCCGTCGAGCGCCTGAAAAGGCGCACCGGCACCACCACCTATTCGATGGCGCGTACCGGTGACGGCCACTTCTTCCTGTCCGAGAAGGCCGGCGCGCCGCCGCTGTGCCCACCGATGGAGCTGGACGACTTCGTGAAATTCGTCGATGGCCTCGGACCGCAGCCCGAAAAGCGCATCACCAAGAACGATGCCGCTTTCGAAAAGCAGCTGGTGAGGAAGAAGCAGCCTTGAATCCAACCGTCGTGCACGACCCGGTGATGACCGTGTCCGAGGTGATCCGGGCCTACTGGTCGCATGCCGAGCTGCTGACCAACGCCCTGGTGCTGCTGCACCTGCTGGGCGCGCTGCTGCTGGGCCTGATGGTCGGCTACGAGCGCTCCTATCACGGGCGCGCGGCCGGCATGCGCACCTATGGCCTGGTGTGCATGGCCTCGTGCGCGCTGACCGTCATCGCCGGTTATCCGAACTCCTGGTATGGCGGACATGGCGCCGCGGTGGCGCTGGTCGATCCGACCCGCGTGATCCAGGGCGTGGTCACCGGCATCGGCTTCCTCGGCGCCGGCGTGATCATGCGCTCGGGCTTCAACATCAGCGGCCTTACGACGGCCGCTTCGATCTGGGCCTCGTCGGTGATCGGCATCATGGTCGGCGTCGGCTTCTACATGGCGGCGATGGGCCTGGCCTTTTTCTCGGCCATGATCATGATCTACCTGAACCGCGCGGTGAGTACGCTGCCGTCGCGCCAGGCGGTGGCCGTGACCTTGCGTTTCAAGCCCGGCGTGCGTCCGCAGGAAAACGAGCTGCGCAAACAGGCCCTGGACCGCGGCTACGAGATCGCCGGCGGCTCGCTCACCATCGGCAGCGACAAGGGCTGCCAGGAGTGGCGCTTCGTGGCGCTGGCGCTGGCCAACCACGCCGGCGCGCCGCTGTCGTCGCTGGCCACGGAACTGTCGAACTTCGAAGGCGTGGACGGCTTCCTGCTCTCGCACGCCCGCAACTGATATGGAAAACAAGATGAAAGCCCAGGAAGTACTCGATTTCTGGTTCGGTCCCCCCGGCAGCGAGATTGCTTGCGGACCGCGCCGCGAATGGTTCGTCAAGAGCGACGCTTTCGACGACCGGATCAGGCAGCGCTTCGGCACGGCCATCGACCAGGCCATCGCCGGCGGCCTGCGCGAGTGGGATGCAGAAGGACCGCAAGGCGTGCTCGCGCGCCTGCTGGTGCTCGACCAGTTCACGCGCAATGCCTGGCGCAATACGCCGCAATCCTTCGCCGGCGATACGCTGGCCCTGGCTTGCGCGCGCCAGCTGGTCGACAGCGGCGCGCACAAGGAGTTGCCGCCCCTGCAGCGCGCCTTCGTCTACATGCCCTTCGAGCATGCCGAGGATGCGTACATGCAGGAGCGCGCGGTCGAGCTGTTCACCAACCTGGCCGCCGAACACCCGGGCTTCGACGAGATGCTCGACTATGCGCACCGTCACCGTGGCGTGATCGCGCGCTTCGGCCGCTTCCCGCACCGTAACGAGATCCTCGGCCGCGCATCGACGCCGGAGGAGATCGAATTCCTGCGCCAGCCCGGCTCGCGCTTCTGATGACAGCCACCCTGAACATCGTCGGCGGCGGCCACGTCGGCCGCGCGCTGGGCCGCCTGTTTTATCAACGCGGCGTATTCGAGGTGCAGGATGTGCTGGCCCGCTCGCAGGCCAGCGCGCAGGCGGCGGTGGATTTCATCGGCGCCGGTCGCGCCGTCGCGTCGTCCGAGGCGCTGCGTCCGGCTTCCGCGTGGATGCTGGCCGTATCCGACGACAGCATCGGCGAGGTCGCGCGCCTGCTGGCTTCACGTGGCGGGTGGCAGGGCGCGGTGGTGTTCCACTGCAGCGGCGCCAAGGCCTCCACTGAACTGGAGCCGCTGCGCGCCGCCGGCGCCGTGGCCGCCAGCATGCACCCGGTGCGCAGCTTCGCCGATCCGCGCCAGGTGGCCGAGGCTTTCGACGGCACCTTCTGCGGCGTCGAAGGAGACGCCGATGCGCTGGCAGTACTGAACCCGGCCTTTGCGAGCATCGGCGCGCGCATGGTGGCGATCGATGCCAGCGCCAAGACCGTGTATCACGCGGCTTCGGTGTTCGCCTCGAACTACCTCACCACGGTGCTCGACGCCGCCCTGCGCGCCTGGCAGGCGGCCGGGATTCCGGAGGACGTGGCGCGCGAACTGGCGCGGCCGCTGGCCACCGAGACCCTGGCCAATGTGTTCCGGCTGGGAGCGGAGACCGCGCTGTCCGGACCGATCGCGCGCGGCGACGCCGCCACCGTGGCGCGCCAGCAGGCCGCCGTCGAGGACTGGGACCCGGCCACCGGCGTGCTCTACGAAGCTCTGGCCGGCGCTACCTGGGACCTCGCGCGGCGCAAGCACGCTGGCCGGGCCTGATATTAAGCATAAGTTTTTCTTATTCATGGAGAAGGTGACATGCATCTGACCGCGTGGGCCACGCTGGCCGTGCTCGGCGTCTATTTCTGGACCGGCGTGATGGCCGGTGTGGCAAGGGCAAAATACAAAGTGCCGGCGCCCGGCATGGACGGCCCCTTGCCCTTCCAGAGCGCGCAACGGGTACAGGCCAATACCCTCGAGCAGCTGCCGCTGGTGCTGGCGCCGCTGTGGCTGTGCGGGACGTATCTGGGCGATACCTGGGCGGCGGCCGGCGGCCTGCTGTGGTGCCTGGGACGCGTCCTGTACGCGCTGGGCTATTACCGCGATCCGAGCAAGCGCGAAGCCGGTTTCGTCATCGGCATGCTGGCCTGCGGCGCCCTGGTCGCGGGCAGCGCGGTCGGTCTGCTGTTGCACTAGAGCAAAAATTCAACATCGTTCCGTCGACAAAGTTCCCATAGTGCAATAAGCTGGGCAACCTACGACCATGGAGGATCGCATGCTGTTTTTGAAGAGTACCAGCGTCACCAAAGCGCCGGGCATTTACGAAGTCGATGTCGCCGCCAAACCGCCGGGCAAGACCTTCGGCGTCTTCCTGGCCACCGACCCCGACAATCCGCCGAATGCCGTGCTGGCTGCGCTGCAGGAACTTGGTTTCCAGAATACCTTCCAGCAGAGCTATATCCATAAAGACAAAGGCAAGGTGCTCGACCTGCACTTCCAGAAAGACGGCACCGATCTGTTCAAGGGCTGGAAGATGGAGGAATGCACCGGCAACCTGGCGGCGCTGGATACTTTGTTTGGTAACTTCGGCATTACCGTCACGCCGCGTGTGATGAGCCTGGCGGAAGCCTACGCCTGACCGACCTTCCCGCGAAAGCGGGAATGACGCGTCAGCGCACTTCAACGTGATACAAAGCCCAAGGGCAAGCCGCAAAGCGCTGCGGCAGCGGCAGCGCGGCCATCTCCGGCACCCGGTCGGCGTCATACACCGCCCATAGCGGTCCCAATCCCCCCAGCGGCATCGGTTTGCCATCCACGTGCGTGGCGAGGATGAAGCGCCGTGCGCGCGCCTGCGCCAGCGGCAGCTCGACGTTGTAGCCGTCCACCGCGCGCAGCACCAGCACCGTCTTGTCCTCCAGCCTGGCGCCGGCGCGCGCCAGCACGTCCGTCAGCAGCGGACCGCGCAGCGCATGCGTCTTGCCGTCGTATTCCAGGGTCGGGCGGATCGTGAGCGCGGGCAGGGCGCGCAGGGCGGCCTCGTCGAACACCCAGGCCTTGCGGAAGCCGACGCCGTGCTTGTGCATCATCTGGTCGAGCACCGGATCGAAGGGGCCGCGGTTGCTGTGGGCCAGCGCGCCGGTGACCGTCAGCAGGGCCGGTCCGTCCGGCAGGGCCGGCAGGGAAGCGGCGGCGGCCCGGCCGGCGAGCGGGAAGGCGCCGGCCGCTGCCGCCGCGCCGAGGAACTGGCGTTTGTTCATGCGAAAATGTCCTGTCGATGGGATCCCGCCATCATAGCTTTCACATTGTCGTATTGTCTCGATGGACCTGTTTTCTCCTGATACCGGCCTGCAGCCGATTCCGATCGAGGATGGCGAGCTGGCGCTGCTGTCCCGGCTGCCCCTGCCGATCCCGAATGCCGAGGTCTTCGCGCGCCTGTTGCGCGAGACCGCCTGGCGCCACGAAACCATCGTCGTGTACGGCAAGCGCCACCTGCAGCCGCGCCTGACGGCCTGGTATGGCGAGGCCAGCTATACCTATTCCGGCCTGCGCCTCGAGGCACTGCCGATGACGCCGCTGCTCGAGCAATTGCGCAGCGCAGTCGAAGCCGCCACCGGCCACCGCTACAACAGCGTGCTGCTGAACCATTACCGCGACGGCGACGACAGCATGGGCATGCACAGCGACGACGAACCGGAACTGGGCCCGCGACCCGTCATCGCCTCGCTCAGCTACGGTGCCACCCGGACCTTCATCCTGCGCCACAAGCGCAGCAAACGCACCGTCAAATTCGATCTCGCGGACGGCAACCTGCTGCTGATGGCCGGTGCTCTCCAGCAGCACTGGCTGCACGGCATCAACAAGACTGCAAAACCGATAGGACCCAGGCTCAACCTCACTTTTCGTTACATCGCCTAATTTATATACAACCGCTGTCAATATCGCCCATTTTATTACTGAATAACGGGTCATTTAGTAACATCTGATTACAGTTCTTACGAAATGGGCACTGACTTGAGGATTTGGCACTGTTATCTTGGCTACATCGCGATGCACTTTACATCGCGAATCAGACGAACCAGATAAAGGATGCCGAATATGAAAAAGCTCATCGTTGCACTGATCGCAGGCGCTGCCGCCATGTCCGCAGCACAAGCCCAGAACTTCACCGACAACCCGCACGCCTACGTCGGCGTCGGTGTCAGCTCCGCCAAGAACAAGCAGCTGGACGACTACAAGGCCAACGGCAAGATCTACGGCGGCTACGAATTCAACCGCACCTGGGCTGCTGAAGCCGGCTACACCGATTTCGGTACCAACACCTTCGCCAACGGCAACACCAAGGGCGACAGCTACTACGTGGCCGCCAAGGCAACGATGCCGATCAACGAGCAGTTCTCGGCATACGGCAAAGTCGGTGTCGAACACAGCGAGCGCAAGCTGAACACCGCCGGCCTGAACCTGTCGAGCAACGATACCGGCGCCTACGGTGCCCTGGGCGTGCAGTACAAGCTGAACCAGCAAGTTGCCCTGACCGCCGAATACGAGCGTTATGGCAAGGAGAAGGATATCGGCGCCAAGTCGAACGTGTGGACTGTTGGCGCGCACTACAACTTCTAAACTTGTAGTTGCAGTTCCTAGGGTAAGAACGGGGCCTTCGGGCTCCGTTTTTTTATTGTGCGCCGCTCAGAGCGGCACCCGTGCCGGCGCATGCAGCGGCGGCATCCAGGGCGGCGGCGCCAGCGGCGGCTGCGGCGCATCGAAGCCGGCGGCGACGAAGCGGTGCAGCGAAGACCATGGCCACTCGGCCGCCTGCTGGCAGAAGCCGTGCCGCATCGGGTTGCTGTGCACGTAGTCGACCAGGGCCGCGTACTCGTCGTCGTCGCCGACGCGGTAGTCGCGGTAGTGGCGTTCCCAGATCGTGGCGTCGGCCGCGCCGGCCAGTGCCAGTCCGGTCTTGTGCAGGGCCTTCGAAAAGGCGATCTTGACCGCGCGCCAGCGGGTGGCGCAATCGTGGTCGCCGGGAGGCAGGGTCCAGATCGCGTGGGCGTGATCGGGCAATACTACCCAGGCATCGACGTGGAAGGGCTTGCGGATCCGTGCCTGGCGCATGGCTTCGCCAAACGCCGAGAAATGGTCTGTCAGCAAAGTGCTATTCCGGTCCAGCAGCCGTACCGTAAAAAAGTAGGTCATGCCGGGAACGCGGTTATCGCGGTAACGTGTCATGAATGATCGTGGCGTGAGCCGATCTCAAGGACGCCCGATTCTACACATGAGATGTGCATAGGGCCGATCCATTTCCGCGCGAAAATTGCGGCGCGCGCACTGCGACAATCAAGCGCCAGCATGGCCCAAAACGTCGTCCGCACCTGTTTGCGGACGAAAAAAAGCTCCCCGTAGGGAGCTTTTGTGGCGCAAATACTACTGATTCGACGCAGTTAGCTTAAGCGCTGAGCGGCTTGTAGCGGATACGCTTCGGCTTCGCGCCTTCCTCGCCCAGACGCTTCTTCTTGTCGGCTTCGTATTCCTGATAGTTACCGTTGAAGAAGGTGACTTGCGAGTTGCCCTCGAAGGCCAGGATGTGGGTTGCGATACGGTCCAGGAACCAGCGGTCGTGCGAGATCACCATCACGCTGCCGGCGAATTCCAGCAGAGCATCTTCGAGCGCGCGCAGGGTTTCGACGTCGAGGTCGTTCGACGGTTCGTCCAGCAGCAGGACGTTGCCGCCTTGCAGCAGGGTCTTGGCCAGGTGCAGGCGGCCGCGTTCGCCGCCCGACAGGTTGCCGACCACCTTCTGCTGGTCCGCGCCCTTGAAGTTGAAGCGGCCGAGGTAGGCGCGCGACGGCATTTCGAAGCGGCCGACGCTCAGCATGTCGGCGCCGCCGGTGACGTCTTCGAACACGGTCTTGTTGTTCGCCAGCTCGTCGCGGTGCTGGTCGACCAGCGACACCTTCGCGGTCTGGCCGATCACGACTTCGCCGCTGTCCGGCTGCTCCTTACCAGCGATCATCTTGAACAGGGTCGACTTACCGGCGCCGTTCGGGCCGATGATGCCGACGATCGCGCCCGGCGGAACGGTGAAGGACAGGTTGTCGATCAGCAGGCGGTCGCCGAAGGCTTTGCTGACGTTCTTGAACTCGATGACTTCGTTGCCCAGGCGTTCCGCGACCGGGATGAAGATCTCCTGGGTCTCGTTGCGCTTCTGGTATTCGTATTCGCTCAGCTCGTTGAAGCGGGCCAGGCGAGCCTTCGACTTGGCCTGGCGGGCCTTCGGGTTCTGGCGCGACCATTCGAGTTCCTTCTGCAGCGCCTTCTGGCGCGCCGATTCGGTCGCTTCTTCCTGCTTCAGGCGCGCCTGCTTCTGGTCCAGCCAGGACGAGTAATTGCCCTTCCATGGGATGCCCGAACCGCGGTCCAGTTCCAGGATCCATTCGGCGGCATTGTCGAGGAAGTAGCGGTCGTGGGTGATGCCGACCACGGTGCCGGGGAAGCGCAGCAGGAACTGCTCCAGCCACTCGACCGATTCGGCGTCCAGGTGGTTGGTCGGCTCGTCCAGCAGCAGCATGTCCGGCTTCGAGAGCAGCAGCTTGCACAGCGCCACGCGGCGCTTTTCACCGCCCGACAGCACGCCGATCTTCTGGTCCCACGGCGGCAGGCGCAGCGCGTCGGCGGCCATTTCCATCTGCAGGTTCAGGTTGCCGCCGTCGGCCGCGGCGATGATCGACTCCAGGCGCTCCTGCTCCTTGGCGAGGGCGTCGAAATCGGCGTCTTCTTCCGCATAGGCGGCGTACACGGCTTCCAGCTTGGCCTGCGCTTCGAAGGCTTCGCCCAGGCCGCTTTCCACTTCCTGGCGCACGGTCTTTTCCGGATCCAGCTGCGGTTCCTGCGGCAGGTAGCCGATGTTCAGACCCGGCATCGGGCGCGCTTCGCCCTGGATATCGGTGTCGATGCCGGCCATGATCTTCAGCAGCGTCGATTTACCGGAGCCGTTCAGGCCCAGCACGCCGATCTTCGCGCCTGGGAAGAAGGACAGCGAGATGTCCTTCAGAATCTGGCGTTTCGGTGGGACGATCTTGCCCACGCGGTTCATGGTGTAGACGTAATTGGCCATGTAGTAATTGAGTAATGCGTTGAGAGGACGACAGGATACTGTAAAAAATCGGGGTCAGAGCACATTTTCGGCTGGGCGTCACTCGGAAGCCGGCCTGATAATGTGCTCTGACCCCGAATTCAGGAAATTGCTCGAAAAAGTGCTCTGACCCCGAATTATTCAGGCTTTTGCCGCGGTGGCCGGGCGGCGCAGCAGGCCTTCGGCTGCGAACAGGGCCAGCGCCAGCCAGATCAGCGCGAAGCCGACCAGGCGGTCGGCCGTGAAGGCTTCGTGGAAGATCCACACGCCGAGCAGGAATTGCAGCGTCGGCGACAGGTATTGCAGCAGGCCCAGCACGGACAAGGGGATCTGGCGAGCGCCCGAGGCGAACAGCAGCAGCGGGATCGCGGTGATCGGCCCGGCCGCCATCAGCAGCACACGGGTGGTGTTCGAGTCCGTGTTGATGAAGGCGTTCTGGCCGTGCAGGGTCAGCCAGGCGACGTAGGCGCCCGCCAGCGGGAACAGGACCATGGTCTCGAAGGACAGGCCTTCCAGTGCGCCCAGCGCCGCCGTCTTGCGCATCAGGCCGTAGCCGCCGAAGGACAGCGCCAGCGCCAGCGCGATCCAGGGTACGGTGCCGGCCTGCCAGGTCAGCCAGGCCACGCCCAGCGCGGCGACACCGATGGCCATCCACTGCGTGCGCCGCAGGCGTTCCTTCAGCAGCAGGTAGCCCAGCGAGATATTGACCAGCGGATTGATGAAATAGCCCAGGCTGGCTTCGATCACGTGGCCGTTGTTGACCGCCCAGATATAGATCAGCCAGTTCACGCTCAGCAGCAGGGCCGAGGCGACGAAGCTGCCGAACACGCGCGGCTTGCGCACCAGGTCGAGCCAGGCCCATTGCCGGCGCACGGCCAGCACGATGACCAGGAACAGCAGCGACCACAGCATGCGGTGCGCCAGGATCTGCACGGGCGGGACGTCGCCGATGGCGTGGAAATACAAGGGAAACAGACCCCAGCAAAGGAAGGCAAGGGCGGCGGACAGGATGCCGGTACTCATGGATCGTGCGGACAGGTTACGGGGAAGTCATTATCCTTGAACTCGTCCGAGCCTGCTGATGGCTTGCCATTTTCCTATTCGCTGAGACAATAGCGTCCTCGAAAGACGCAATTTCGCTTGTCTTTCCATGTTCATTATTCTATTGTGCAACGCACCAAAACAAGTCATGGTGAAATCTTGAGTGAGCAACACAAGAAAAGCAGCCTCGCGGCGCTGACCCTGTCCGCAGTCGGCATCGTCTACGGCGACATCGGCACCAGCCCGCTGTACACGCTGAAGACCATCTTCGACCCCACCCACGGCCTGGTCCTGACGACCCCGAACCTGCTGGGCATCGTGTCCCTGATCTTCTGGGGCCTGACGATGATCGTCTCGCTCAAGTACGTGACCCTGATCCTGCGCGCCGACAACCGCGGCGAGGGCGGCATCATGGCCCTGATGGCGCTGGCCCTGAACTCGGTGACACGCACGTCGCGATTGCATTACGCGCTGATGCTGCTCGGCGTGTTCGGCGCCACCATGTTCTACGGCGACAGCGTGATCACGCCGGCGATTTCCGTGCTGAGTGCGATCGAGGGCCTGGAAGTGGCCACGCCGGGCCTCGAGCAATGGGTGGTGCCGCTGACCATCGTGGTGCTGGTGATCCTGTACAGCGTGCAGCGCCACGGCACTGCCGGCATCGGCCGCTTCTTCGGTCCGGTGATGGTCGTCTGGTTCGCCGCGCTGGCGATCATGGGCATCATCAACATTGCGGCGGCACCAATGATCCTGCAGGCGCTGAACCCGCTGCACGCCTTCGAATTCATGCTGCGCGAGCGGATGATCGCCTTCATCGCGCTGGGCGCGGTGGTGCTGGCCTTTACCGGCGCCGAAGCCCTGTACGCCGACATGGGCCACTTCGGCAAGAAGCCGATCCGCTTCGCCTGGTTCATGATCGTGTTCCCGGCGCTGGCCCTGAACTACCTCGGCCAGGGCGGCCTCTTGATCACCCATCCGGAAGCGATCGAAAACCCGTTCTTCCGCCAGCTCGGCAGCTGGAGCGTGCTGCCGCTGGTACTGCTGTCGACCGTGGCGACCGTGATCGCCTCCCAGGCCACCATCTCCGGCACCTTCTCGATGACCAAGCAGGCCATCGCGCTTGGGCTGCTGCCGCGCATGCGCGTGATGCACACCTCGGAAAGCGAGATCGGCCAGATCTACATCCCGGCCGTCAACTGGCTGCAGCTGGCGGCGGTGCTGGCCGCGGTGGTCGGCTTCGGCTCGTCCGATAAACTGGCCGGCGCCTACGGCATCGCGGTGACGGCCACCATGTTCATCACCACCTTCCTGACCTTCTTCGTGGTCCGCTACCGCTGGCACCTGCCGCTGTGGGTCTGCCTGGGCTCCACCGGCTTGTTCATGGTCATGGACGTGATGCTGTTCTCGGCCAGCACCCTGAAGCTGCTGCACGGCGGCTGGTTCCCGCTGGTGATCGGCGTGGTCCTGCTGACCATCATGCTGACCTGGAAGCGCGGCCGCGAACTGGTGTTCGAGAACCTGGAAAAGCATGCGATCCCGCTCGACGACTTCCTGCAGTCGCTGTTCGTCGGCCCGCCCACGCGCGTGGCCGGCACCGCGATCTTCCTGCGCGGCGAAACCGACGGCGTGCCGCACGCACTGCTGCACAACCTGCTGCACAACAAGGTGCTGCACGAGCGCGTGGTGTTCCTGACGGTGCACATCCGCGAAGAGCCCTACGTGCCGGAAGCCGAACAGGTCGAGGTGATCGCGCTGGGCCACAACTGCTTCCAGCTGAACGTCAGCTACGGCTTCAAGGACGAAGCCGACATCCCGGACATCCTGCGCCTGTGCGCCGTCCAGCACCTCGAATTCGAGATGATGGAAACCTCCTTCTTCATCGCGCGCCAGACCGTGATCTCGGTGCCGGGATCGGGCATGATGCCGTGGCGCGAGCACCTGTTCGTGCTCATGCAGCGCAACGCGCGCACGGCGGCCGACTACTACCAGATCCCGGCCAACCGTGTGATCGAGCTGGGTACGCAAGTCGAAATCTGAGGACGGCGCGACGACAAAGCCGTACAAATTTCGCATAGACAGCCATGGCGACTCCTTGGTATGGTCGAAGTTTCCTTAGTTAAACTTCAACCGATTCTGCAAGGAGCACCATGAAACTGTCCTTCCCGCTGGCCGCCGCCTTCGCCGCCATGTTGAGCCTGACCGCCTGCGGCGGCGGCGGTGGCGATTCCGGCAGCGGCAACACGACCAACCCGGCCGCCACCATCAAGATCGTCGCCGAGACTGCCGGTACCGGCGCCGAAGCGGCCAAGGGCAGCCACGTGCTGGTCAATTACACGGGCTGGCTGTACAGCGCCACCGCCGCCGGCAACAAGGGCACCCAGTTCGACAGCAGCGTCGGCAAGGGGTCCTTCGAATTCATCGTCGGCGCCAACGTGATCGAAGGCTTCAGCCAGGGCGTGCAGGGCATGAAGGTGGGCGGCAAGCGCACCATCGTGATCCCGGCCGTCATCGGCTACGGTTCCTCCGGCTTCGGCGCGAGCATCCCGCCGAACGCCGACCTGGTATTCGATCTCGAGCTGGTCAAGGTCTGCGGCGTCACCTGCTGACGCCACGTTCCCGTCTCACTCGCGCAGCGCCCGCGCCGGCCGGATCCGTACCGCGGCCAGCGTGTGGCGCAGGGTCGAGCCCAGCGTCACCAGCAAGGCCAGCAGCAGCGCCGCGAGGATGGTCCAGGCGCCGACCGGGGCCCGCTCCGTGAAACCGGCCAGGTAGCGCTGCAGGGCGATCCAGGCCGGCGGCAAGCCCACCAGGGCACCGGCGCCGACCAGCAGCGCGAACTCGCGCAGCACCAGGCCGCCGACCTCCGCGCCGTTCGCCCCGTACAGCTTGCGCAGCACGATCTCGCGTTCGCGCCGCTGCACGCTGTAGGCCGCCAGCACATAGATGCCGAAGGCGGCGATCGCGGTCGCGATCACGCTCGATGCGGCCAAGAGCTTGGCCAGGCGCAGGTCGTCGGCATAGAACTGGTCGACGATGAAGCGGTCCATGTGCACGACGTCGACCGGCTCGTTCGGGAAGTGGCGCGGCCAGAGGTCCTGGACCGCGTGCCGCACCGCCACCGGATCGCCGCTGCAGCGGATGGTCAGGATCCGCACCCGGTCGCGCAGGTAGAACACGCTCGGCTGCTCGCCTTCGCGCGCCGAACGGTGCCGGATGTCCGGCGCCACGCCCACGATCTGCATCTGCTGGTCGTCCTTGTCGCTCCCTCCCAGCATCTTGCCGACCGCTTCCTGCGGGCTGGCGAAGCCGAACTTGCGCGCCGCCGAGGCGTTGATCACCACCCTGTCCGTTTCGTTGATCCGGTCCAGCGCAGGGCTGTACAGCCGGCCGGCCAGCGGCTTCAGTCCATACACATCGAAGAACTCCGGGCTGACCGCGTAGAGGTTGAGATCGATGGCCTGGCCGCCCTCGCGGCGCAGCGAAGTGATGTTGTTGCTGGAGGTGACCGGGATGTTCGCTTCCGCCACCCCTGCCACGCCGGGCAGGCGCAGGACTTCGTCGCGGAAGGCGCGCATGCGCGGGTCGCGCATGTCGTTCCCGGCGGGTAGCGTCAGCAGCGGGCGCGGATCGAAGCCGGGGCTGAGGGTGCTGGCGTAATGCGTCTGCCAGGCCACCGCCAGCGTGGTGCCGGTCAGGCCCATCGCAGCGGCGAACTGCAGCGCGGTGAGCGAGCGCCGCATCCACAGGCCGCCCACGGTTTCGCTGCCGCCGCGGCCGGCCAGCGCGGCGCTGGCGCGCACCCGCAGCGCCGACCAGGTCGGCCAGGCGCCGGCCGCGACGCCCAGCAGCACCCCGAACAGCAGCGCCGCCGCCAGTGCGCCGGGGCTGAACATCGTGTCGAAGCGGCGCTGTACCAGGTCGGAAAACAGCGGCAGCACCAGCCAGGCCAGCAGCAGCCCGAGCAGGGTGGCGATCAGGCATACCAGCACGGATTCGGCCAGGAACTGGCGCGCCACCGCCTGCGCCGACGCGCCCAGCACCTTGCGCATCGCGATTTCGCGCTGGCGCGCCAGGGTGCGGATGGTGGCCAGGTTGACGTAATTGACCGCCGCCAGCAGCAGGATCAGCAGCGCCACCGCGGCCAGCCCCAGCATCGCCCGGCGGTCGCCGTGGATCTGCGAGCTTTCCTTCAGGTCGGGATCGAGATAGGCGTCGGCGATCGGCCCGAGCTTGTACTCGATCAGGTCGCGCCCACCGAGCGCCGCCACCTGGTCGGCGTAGTCGCGCCTGACCAGCGGCGACTGGTTCAGGCCGCGCCGCACGGCGTCGAGCACGGCCTGCGGATCGGCGCCCGGCAGCAGCTTCAGGTAGGCGCGGCCAGCCACGCCGCCCCAGGCATTCCTGAAATTCTTCAGAGACGGCCAGATCGTGCCGGACGTCGAAGCCAGCCCATCGTAGGGCAGGGTGGTGGCGGCCGGCTGGTCGGCCAGCACCGCCGCCACAACATAGGTCCGGCGGTCGTTCTGCACGGTCTTGCCGACCACGTCGGCGCGTCCGAACAGTTTGATGGCGGCCTCCCTGGTCAGCGCCAGTGCGTCGGGCCGGGTGAGGGCGGCGTGCAGGTCGCCGGCGAGCACCCTGGGCGCGAAAATCTTCGGGAAGTCGGGGTCGACCAGGGCCACCATGACCGTGCCGACGACATCGCCGGCGCGCACATCGAGGTTGTAGTCGATGAAAGCGCTGGCCAGCAGCGGCTGGCCGCTCGCGAGCGCCGCGTCGCGCGCCGGCAGGCTGATGGAATCGGACCAGTCGTTGCCGACTGCGGCCACGTTCCAGCGCTGCATCAGCCGCATCACGCGCTCCCGTTCCGGCACGTTCTCGTCATAGGAGAACGAATGGGCTACGTACCCGAGCAGCAGGAAGCACACGGCGATGCCGACCGCGAGGCCGAGGACCACCACCGCCGAATATGCCGGCTCCTTGACCAGCTGCCGCCAGCCGATGCGGAAATCGCGCAGGTTCATTTTCATGTGCATGCCGCCCTTATCCTTCGCGCAGCGCCAGCGCCGGCCGGATCCGCACCGCCGCCAGCGTATGCCGCAGGGTCGAGCCGAGCGCCACCGCGCCGGCCACCAGCAGGGCGCCGACGATGGTCCAGGCGCCGATCGGCGCGCGCTCGGTGAAGGCGGCCAGGTAGTGCTGCATCGCCAGCCAGGCCGGCGGCAGGCCGAGCAGGGCGCCGGCGCCGATCAGCACCAGGAATTCGCGCATCACCAGGCCGCCCACCGCGGTATTGCCGGCGCCGTACAGCTTGCGCAGCACGATCTCGCGGGCGCGCCGCTGCACGCTGTAGGCCGCCAGCACGTAGATGCCGAAGGCGGCGATCGCGGTCGCGATCACGCTCGAAGCGGCCAGCAGCTTGGCCAGGCGCAGGTCGTCGGCATAGGTGCCGGCGTAGATGCTGTCCATGCGCTCCGCGTTCAGCACGTCGTTCGGGAACCAGCGCGGCCACATGTCCTCGATCGCGTGGCGTACCGTCTCCAGGTCGCGGTCGCTGCGGATGGTGAAGGTGCCGGTGCGCGGCGACACGTAATAGACGTAGGCCTGCATTGGTTCGTGCGCCGAGCGGTGGCGGATGTCGGGGGCCACGCCGATCACCTGTTTGGCGCGCTGGCCGTCGGGTTCCCGGATGATCTTGCCGATCGCATCCCGGGCGCTGGAAAAGCCCAGCTTGTGCGCAGCCTCTTCGTTGATCACCACCTTGTCGCGGTCGTTGACGGTGTCGCGCGCCGCGTCGTACAGGCGGCCGGCCACCGGCTTCAGTCCGTACACGCCGAAGAACTCGGGGCTGACGTTGAGCCAGTTGAGCTGGGTCGGGGCGCCGCCCTCGCGCTGCAGCGAGGTGCCATTCATGTTGACCGTGACCCGCGTGCCGCTTTCGGCCACGCCGCTCACGCCCGGCAGGCGCGCCAGCGCGTCGCGGAAGGCGTGCACGTTCGGGTTGCGCATGTCGTCGGGGGCTTCCACGATCAGCAGCGGCGCGGGATCGAAGCCCGGGTCGAGGCTGCTGGCGTAGCGGGTTTGCCAGGCGACCGCCAGGGTCATGCCGGTCAGGCCCATCGCGGTGGCGAACTGCAGCACGGTCAAGGTGCGGCGCAGCCACAGGCCGCCGGCGGTTTCGACGTTGCCGCGCCCGGACAGGGCCGAGGTCGGGCGTACCTTCAGCGCCGACCAGGTCGGGTAGGCGCCGGCCAGCACGCCCAGCAGCACGCCCAGCAGCAGCGACAGGCCCAGCGAGACGGGAGTGAACATGTGGTCCAGCTTGCGCTGCACCAGGTCGGCGAACACCGGCAGCAGCAGCCAGGCCATGAGCAGGCCGATGGCGGTGGCGATCAGGCATACCAGCACGGATTCGGCCAGGAACTGGCGGCTGACGGCGCCGGCGCTGGCGCCCAGCACCTTGCGCACCGCGATCTCGCGCTGGCGGCGCAGGGTGCGCACGGTGGCCAGATTGACGTAGTTGGTGGCGGCCAGCGCCAGGATCAGCAACGCCACCGCGGCCAGGCCGAAGATGGTCTTGCGGTCGCCGTGGATGTCGGAGCGCTCGCTGACGTCGGGGTCGAGGTAGGCGTCGGGCAGGGAACCCAGGCGGAACTCGATCAGGTCGTGGCCGTTCAGCGAGGCCACCTGTTCCGGCGTCATCTGCTTGAAGAAGTTCGAGGCCAGCATGGCGCGGCGCACCGCCTCCGTCACCGCCTGCGGGTCGGCGCCCGGCGCCAGCTTGACGTAGGTGGGACCGTGCGAGGACCCCCAGTTCTTCGTCACCAGCTGCCGGTATTCCTCGGTCCAGATCGTGGTACCGGTGCTGGCCAGGGCATCGTAGGGCAGGGTGCTTGCGGTCGGCTGGTCTTCCAGCACCGCCAGGATCAGGTAGGGGCGGCCGCCCACCTGCACGCTCTTGCCGAGCGCGTCGGGCGTGCCGAACAGCTTGATTGCGGTTTCGCGGCTCACGGCCAGCGCGTCCGGACGCGCCAGCGCGGAGGCAAGGTCGCCGGCCAGGATCCGCGGCTGGAAGATGGTGAGGAAGTCGGGGTCGACCGCGGCCATCGTGATGGTCTGTACGTGGTTGCCGATCCTGACGTTGATGTCGCGCTGCAGGAAGGCGCTGGCCTGCAGCGGCAGGCCGCTGGCAATGGCGGCGTCGCGTGCCGGCAGGCTGACGGCGTTGCTCCAGCCTTCCCCGACGGCGCTGATGTTCCAGCGCGACATCAAACGGTAGACGTTGTCGCGCTGCGGCACGTGGCGGTCGTAGGACAGCGAGTGATTCACATAGCCGAGCAGCAGGAAGCAGGCGCAGAAGCCCACCGCCAGGCCCAGGATCACGACCGCCGAGAAGGCCGGTTCCTTGACCAGCAGGCGCCAGCCGATGCGGAAGTCCCGCAGGTTGATCTTCATGTTCCGCTCCTTACGCCGCCTGCAGGGCGTCGACCACCACGCGGCCGTCCAGCAGGTGCAGGGTGCGCGAGGCCTGGGCCGCATGCGCCGGCGAGTGGGTCACCATCACCACCGTCGTGCCTTCGGCGTTAATCTGGCGCAGCAGGCGCATGACTTCGTCGCCGTGCGCGGTGTCGAGGTTACCGGTCGGTTCGTCGGCCAGCAGCATGGCGGGGCCGGCCACCAGCGCGCGCGCGATCGCCACGCGCTGCTGCTGGCCGCCCGACAGCTGCGAGGGACGGTGGCCGGCGCGGTGCGCCACGCCCAGGCGCTGCAGCATCTCCTGTACGCGGCGCTTGCGTTCGGCCGCCGGGGTGCCGGTGTATTCGAGCGCCAGCTCGACGTTCTCGTACACCGACAGTTCCTCGATCAGGTTGAAGCTCTGGAAGATGAAGCCGACCTTCCCGCGCCGCAGCGCATTCAGGCGCGCCTCGCTCCAGCCGGCCACGTTCTGGCCTTCGAACCAGTATTCGCCGGAGGACGGCACGTCCAGCAGGCCGAGCACGCTGAGCAGGGTCGACTTGCCGCAGCCGGACGGTCCGGTGATGGCCACGTATTCGCCGGCCGCGATGTCGAGGTCGATGCGGTCGAGGGCGGTGGTCTGGACTTCGCCCGCGTGGTGGATCTTGCTGACGCCTGAGAGTTTGAGCATCTTGGATTCCCTGTTCTGTTCAGTGTTGGGTTGGAGTTTACTTCGTCAATTGCAGCCGCTCGGCCTTGCCGAACGGCGTATAGCTGGAAATGATGACCTGCTCGCCCGGGGCCAGGCCGGACAGCACCTCGACCTGGGCATTGTTGCGGCGTCCCAGTTTCACGCTGCGCTTCGCGACGCTTTCGCCGTCGCGGCCCACCACGAACACCCAGCTGCCGCCGGTGTCGTTCGCGAACGCGCCGTTCGGCAGCAGCATGGCCTTGGCCGGCTCGCCCAGGGTCAGCTGGGTGTCCATGCTCTGGCCCGGGCTGATCACCTCGGGCTGGCCGTCGGTAAACACCATCTCGGCGGTGAAGCGGCCTTCCTTGATTTGCGGGTAGACGGTGGCGACGCGCAAACCATAGGTCTTGCCGTCCTGGGTCACGCTGCCGATCCGGCCGACCGTCAGGCGGCTGAGATAGAACTCGTCGACCTGGGCGCTCAGCTTGAAGTGCCGCGGGTCGTCGATGCGGCCGATGTGCTGGTCCGTGCGCACGGTCTGGCCGACCAGCATGCGGAAGTCGGTCAGCACGCCGTCGCTTGGTGCGCGCACGGCGAGCGCGTCGACGGTGGCGCTGACCAGCTGCAGGCCGGACTGCAGGCCGTGCAGGGCGGTGTCCATCTGGCTCAGCGCGCGGCCGCGCACCTGTTCCTCGGTGGCGACGGCGCGCTTCTCTTCGTCCAGCGCGCGCTTCTGCTGCGCCAGCTTGTCGGCCGACTCTTCCAGCGCCACCGCGGAAATGAAGCCCTGGGCCGCCAGCCGCCTGTTGCGCGCATGCTGCTTGTCGGCCTGGCTCAGCGCGTATTCGAGGTCGGACAGGCGGCGCTGGTGGTCGGTGCGCACCGCTTCCTGGGCCACCCGCAGGTTGGCCGCGTTGAAGATCTGCTGCGAGTACTCGGTCTGGCGCGCCAGCAGCTCCAGGTTGCGCTGCGGGTTCGACAGGCGGAACAGCAAATCTCCCTTCCTGACGGCCTGGCCGTCCTTGGCGAACACCTCTTCCACGCGGCCGCTTTCCACCGAGTCGAGGATGATCGAATTCAGCGGCTCGGCGGTGGCGCGCACCACGATGTCGTCGCGGAACACGCCCTGTTCGACCCGGGCCAGGCGCACGTCGCGCGTGGCCACCTGCAGCCCGTGCGGGACGAACTGCCAGCCGGCCCAGGCCAGCGCCGCCGTCACGGCGACGGCGATGCCGATGCGCGCCAGCAGGCGGCCGCGCCGTTTGGGGACGACGGTGTCCATGGCGGCGCCGGTGACGGCGGGAGGAGGAATGTGATCCATGACGATGCGCTTCTGTGAACGATGATGTGATCCCTTTTGCAAGCGCCGTGCCAGGCCTGTTTCGGCCTGTTTTCGGCCGTTTGTCCGCTTGTCCGGTGCCTGGCTGTCCGGATTCGGACAGCTATGCATGTGCGCTTGCGGACAGGTGGCCGCGGCTGGTCGCCTGTCGAGTGTGGCGCTGCTAGAATGGCAACTACCTCGTCGTCCCCGCGAAGGCGGGGATCCAAGTTCTGTCAGCGTTCCGTTAGCGCATGCAAACTTGGATCCCCGCCTGCGCGGGGACGACGGATCATCCTTTACAGATCAATGGCCGATACCGCCCACATCCTGATCCTCGACGACGACATCGACGTCGCCTGTGCCGCCCAGATGCTGCTGCGCCGCCGGCATGGCCGGGTGACGACGCTCGACGATCCCGCCCGCCTCAACGCCCTGCTCGAAGCCGGCGTGCCGGCGCAGTTGCCCGATGTGGTGCTGCTCGACCTGAACTTCACCCCCGGCCGCATCGACGGCGCCGAGGGCCTGGCGGTGCTCGACCGCCTGCGCGGGCTGGCGCATCCGCCCGCCGTGATCGCCATGACCGCCTATGCCGACGTGCCGCTGGCGGTCGAGGCGCTGAAACGCGGGGCCGGCGACTTCATCACCAAGCCCTGGGACAATGCGCGCCTGGCCGCCGCCGTCGACAGTGCGCTGGCGCGCCGCGCCGCGGCCGCCGGCGGTGGCGCTACCAGTGGCCTGATGGGCGATTCGGGCGCGATGCGCGACGTGAAGGCGATGATCGCCAGCGTGGCTCCCACCGAAGCCAATGTGATGGTGCTGGGCGAGAACGGCTCCGGCAAGGAACTGGTGGCGCGCGCGATCCATGCGGCATCCGGCCGCGCCGACGCCACTTTCCTGGCCGTCGACATGGGCGCGCTGCCGGAATCGACCTTCGAGAGCGAACTGTTCGGCCACCGCAAGGGCGCCTTCACCGATGCCCGCAGCGACCGCGCCGGACGCTTCCAGGCGGCGCGCGGCGGCACCCTGTTCCTCGACGAGATCGGCAACATGCCGCTGGCAAGCCAGGCCAAGCTGCTGACGGCGCTGGAGCGGCGCGAAGTCACGCCGATCGGCGCCGACCGTCCGGAGGCGATCGACGTGCGCATCGTCAGCGCGACGAACCTGGATGAACGCCGCCTGTTCGATCCGGGCAGCTTCCGTCCCGACCTGTTGTTCCGCCTGAACACCATCGTGATCCGGGTGCCGCCGCTGCGCGAACGGCGCGGCGACGTGCCCGGCCTGCTGCACCACTACCTGTCGCTGTACGAGAACCAGTACCGGCGCCCGGTGCGCGAGCTGGCGCCCACCGCCCTGGAGCGCCTGTGCGAATGGCACTGGCCGGGCAATGTGCGCGCCCTGCGCCATGCCTGCGAGCGCGCCGTGATCCTGGCGGCCGGGGACGAGTACCGCTACGAGGATTTCGGCCTGGCGATGCCGGCGCCGGCGGAGCCCCCGCGAGTCGCCACCGCCGCCGCGGCGGGCGATGACGACGAAGGCGCATTCCGCCTCGGCGCGCTGGAACGCGAGACCATCGCCGCCGCCCTCGACAAGGCCAAGGGCAATATCAGCCTGGCGGCGCGCATGCTGGGCCTGAGCCGCGCCGCGCTGTACCGCAAGCTGGGCAAGCATGGCATCTGAAGGCCGGCTGAAGGCCGGCGCATTGCTGTCCGCCGCCGGCATCGCCCTGCTGGCCTTCGGCGCCGGCGCCATCCACGAGTCGCCACGGCTGGCGGTGCTGTGCGCGCTGGCCGCGCTGCCGCTGCTGCTGCAGCTGTGGCGCTGCATGGAAGGCCTGGCCGCCCTGCGGCGCACTTCGCCGCAGCCCGCGCCCGGCCTGCCGATCGAGCAGCAGGCCCTGGTCGACAACGCGCTGGTGCTGGAAGCCCGCCTCGAACACACGCCGGTGGCGCTGTTCCGCATCGACGGCGCCGGCGGCGAAGGCCAGGTGGCGCCGCTGAACGGCAATGCGCGCAAGCTGGTGGCGCCGGGCCGCGCCAGCGATCCGGCCGACCTGTATCGCCAGCTGGCGGCGCAGCCGGGCGAGCGCCGCGCGCTGATCGACTTCGACAGCGAACGCGGTACCGAGCGTGCGCTGCTGGCGGTGTCCTCGATCACGTTGCAGGGCAGGGCCCAGCGCCTGGCGGCCCTGATGCCGGTCGAGAGCGAACTCGAAGCCGAAGCCCTGCACGCCTGGCGCCAGCTGGTGCACGTGCTGACCCACGAGATCATGAATTCGCTTACCCCGGTGGCCTCGCTGTCGCACACGGCCTATGGCCTGCTGGGCGAATTCCGCGGCGCGCTGCCGGAAGACGTGGGCCTGGACCTGAGCACCGCGCTGGACGCGATCCGGCGCCGCGCCGACAGCCTGGTCGACTTCGTGGCCAGTTACCGCAGCCTGTCCAACGTGCCGGCCGCGCGGCCCGAGCGGGTGCGGCTGGATGCGCTGTTCGAACGCGTCGCCGCGCTGGTGGGCCCGGGCTGGCGCGCGCGCGGCGGCGAGGTCCGCCTCTCGGTCGAACCAGCGTCGCTGGAACTGATGGCCGACCCCGGCCAGCTCGAGCAGGCCCTGATCAACCTGCTGAAGAATGCCTTCGAGGCCACCGGCGGCCAGGGCGAGCCCGGCAATGCCTGGGTCACGGCGCGCCTGGTGCGCGGCGCGCGCCTGCGCATCGAAGTCAGCGACGACGGTCCCGGCGTGCCGGACGGCCTGGCCGCGCACATCTTCACGCCCTTCTTTACGACCAAGAAACAGGGCGGCGGGATCGGCCTGGCGATGGTGCGCCACCTGGTGCACGAGAACGGCGGCACGGTGCGCCACGCCCGTTCGGTGGGGCGCGGGGCGCGCTTCGTGATCACCTTCTGATCGGGCCGCCTGTCTCCTGCGCGCCACGATTTGCGGATAGCTATTATGCTAAGTTTGCCTGGCCGCGCTGGCCTTGGCGGACCCGTCCGGGAAGTCGTCCAGCTGCTGCCGAGGTTTCGATGGACCATCCCGGAGGAAGCAATGACAACAATGGACACATCAGAAGCGCATGCAATCCACGACCTGACCTCACGCCAGCGGGTCTTCGCCATCGTCGGCGCCTCGTCGGGTAACCTGGTCGAGTGGTTCGACTTCTACATCTATTCCTTCTGCGCGCTGTATTTTTCGTCGGCGTTTTTTCCGAAAGATAATCCCACCACCCAGTTGCTGAACACCGCCGGCATCTTCGCCGCCGGCTTCCTCATGCGTCCGGTGGGCGGCTGGCTGTTCGGCCGCGTCGCCGACCGCTACGGCCGCCGTAACTCGATGATGATCTCGGTGCTGATGATGTGCGGCGGCTCGCTCATGATCGCGATGCTGCCGACCTACAAGACGATCGGCACGGCGGCGCCGGCGCTGCTGCTGGTGGCGCGCCTGTTCCAGGGCCTGTCGGTGGGCGGCGAATACGGCACCAGCGCCACCTACATGAGCGAGGTGGCCGAGCCGGGCCGGAAGGGCTTCTTCGCCTCCTTCCAGTACGTGACCCTGATCGGCGGCCAGCTGGCGGCCCTGCTGGTGCTGGGCATCCTGCAACTGTTCCTGTCGCACGACGAACTGGTTGCATGGGGCTGGCGGATTCCCTTCGTGGTCGGCGCCGCCGCGGCCCTGGTCTCGCTCTACCTGCGCCGCTCGCTGCACGAGACCACCACCGAATCGGAGCGCAAGAGCGAGCAGGCCGGCAGTGTCGGCTCGCTGCTGCGCCACCACGGGCGCGCCTTCGTCACCGTGCTGGGCTTCACGGCGGGCGGTTCGCTGATCTTCTACGCTTTCACCACCTACATGCAGAAGTACCTGGTCAACACGGTCGGCATGACTACCCTCACGGCCAGCCGCGTGATGACGGTCTGCCTGCTGGTCTACATGCTGATGCAGCCGGCCTTCGGCGCGCTGTCGGACCGCATCGGCCGGAAAACCTCGATGATCGCCTTCGGCGGCCTGGCCACGATCTTCACCGCGCCCATCATGTTCGGACTACGCGGCGTCGGCAGCCCGCTGATGGCCGGGGTCCTGATCCTCTGCGCGCTGGCGATCGTCAGCCTGTACACCTCGATCTCGGGACTGGTCAAGGCCGAGATGTTCCCGATGGAGGTGCGCGCGCTCGGGGTCGGCCTGTCGTATGCGATCGCCAACGCCATCTTCGGCGGCTCGGCCGAATTCGTGGCCCTGTGGTTCAAGCAAGCCGGCCACGAGCCGTATTTCTACTGGTACGTCAGCATCATGTGCGCGATTGCCTGCCTGGTCGCCTTCCTGATGCCGGACCCGGCCAAGTCGGGCCACCTCAAGTAGTCGGCAGTAGTCGGCCTCAGGTTGCGGCCAGCAGCATGTCGACGTGGAGGATGCCGTCTTCGTCATACGGTTCGGAGATGGTGACGAAGCCGAAGCCGGCATAAAAGCGCTCCAGGTGGGCCTGGGCGCCGATGCGGATCGCGTGGCCCGGGTGCAGCTGCCGCGCCAGCGCGATGCCCTGCGCCACCAGCTCGCGACCGAGGCCGCCGCCGCGCGCAGCCGGGCTGGTGACCACGCGGCCGATCGACATCTCCTCATACTTTGCGCCCGGCGCCAGGCAGCGCAGGTGGGCCACCAGTTCCGGCTTGCCGCCGGCGTCGCGCCAGCCGAGCAGGTGATGGGCGCCTGGGTCGAGGCCGTCGATGTCCGGGTAGAGGCAGGTCTGCTCGAGCACGAACACTTCCTGGCGCAGCGCCAGCATTGCATACAGCTGCGCGACCGTCAGGCCGTCGAAGCCGCTCCATTGCCAAGTAATCATTTGTTTGTTTCTTTAAACGATTGTTGCGGATTCAGGCCGCGGTCTCGAAGCCTTCGAGGACGTTGACCACGTTGATGCCGAGCTCGGGCACGACGGAACCGCCTTCGAACACGAACACGGTGGGCAGGCCGAGATAGCCGATGCGCTCGCCGATGCGCAGAAAATCGGCACTGCCGAGGGCGAAGTGCGAGCGCGGATCACCTCCGAAGCCGTCGACGCCCAGCGACACCACCAGCGCCTGCGGCGCGAACATCGACATTTTCAGGCAGGCCGACTCCAGCGCCGCGAACCATTGGGCGGCGCCGGCGCCGCGCGGCAGCGGCAGGTTCATGTTGTAGCCCAGGCCTTCCGCCTCTCCCAGCTCGTCGGCGTGGCCGAGGTAGTAGGGATAGTCCTGGCGCGGATCGGCGTGGATCGAGGCGAACAGCACGTCCTTGCGGCGGTAGAAGATGCTCTGGGTGCCGTTGCCGTGGTGGTAGTCGAGGTCGAGGATGGCGACGCGCTGCAGGCCGTCGTCCAGCAGGTGCTGGGCCGCCAGCGCGGCATTGTTCAGGAAGCAGTAGCCACCGAAAAAATCGGCGCCCGCATGGTGGCCGGGCGGACGGGTCAGCGCAAAGCTGCCGTGCTCGCCGAGGCGCAGCGCGTGGGCCGCGTTGACGGCGCAATCGGCGCCGGTCTTGGCCGCGACCCAGGTGCCGGCGGTGAGCGGGGTGTTTGCATCCATCGAGTAGAGGCCGAGGCGGGCCGCGAAACTGTCCGGCTCGACGTCGTGGCGCAGGGTGCGGATCGGCCATACCGAGGGCAGGGCGTCGCGCTCGGCATTGCGCGGATCGAGGTGCAGCCACTCGCTCCAGGCGCTGCGCAGGAAGTGCAGGTAGCGCGGCGTGTGCACCCGCTCCAGCGACACCAGCGGCACCCCGTGCGGCGTGACGATCTGGCCCAGGCCACGCCGGCTCAGCTCGGCAACGACGAGATCGGCCCGCTCGGGCTTTTCCGATTCATGACGTGGGTTCCGGGCATTGCCCGGAACGACGGCATTGCGTCAGCTATTACAGCACAGTGTACTGCTGTTATAAGCAGCAACAAAATCATCGAAGCTGCCGGTATCGACCTGCTCGATCTGGCGCTGCTCGTCCAGCGAAGCCTGCGCCATCTCGTCGAACACGGCCACCTCGGCCGGCATCAGCGGCTCAAGGCGGAAGGCCTGGGCGTGCAGTTCGCTCTGCTGCAGGCCGAATCTGGCGAAGGAGCCGAGGTCGCGCACCGCTTCCAGCACCTTGTGCGAGGGCGTCAGCGCCGGGTTCAGCACCTTGGCCTTCTGGGCTTCGAGCGAATCGAGGTGGGCGCCCTTGTAATTGTGCTCGTTGTCCAGCAGTTCGGCCAGCGGGCGGATGCGCTCGATCAGCTCCAGCGCCCAGTCCTGCAGCGGGATTTCCTGGTCGTCGCGGGTCAGGGTCAGGCCCGGGCGGCGGCCTTCCTTCACGGTGCGGGCGAAGTTGCGCGCGTGGACCTGTCCTTCCATCGCATTGATCTTCGGGCTTTCCTCGAGCGCGCAGAACAGCAGGAAGGCGTCCAGGAAGCGGCCGGTTTCCAGCGCGATGCCGACCGGCTCGAAGGGATCGACGTCCAGGCAGCGTACTTCGATGTACTGCACGCCGCGGTTGCACAGCGCCTGTACCGGGCGCTCGCCGGTGCGGATCACGCGCTTCGGACGGATCGTCGAATAGTATTCGTTCTCGATCTGCAGGATATTGGTCGACAACTGCACCCATTCGCCATCCTTCTTGGTGCCGATCTCGGCGTAGGGCGGGTAGGGGCGGTTGACCGCGTCCATCAGCGAAGTGACGTAGCTTTCCAGGCTGTTCTCGTGCGGGCGCAGGCCGGACTGGGCGTCGTTCTGGTAGCCCAGGTCGCTCATGCGCAGGCTGGTCGCGTACGGCAGGTACAGGGTGTCGTCGGACAGCGTTTCGAGCTGGTGCGGACGGCCGCGCAGGAAGCCCTTGGCCAGCGCCGGCGAGGCGCCGAACAGGTACATCAGCAGCCAGCTGTAGCGGCGGAAGTTGCGGATCGTCGCAATATAGCTCTCGGACTGGAAGTCGCGCAGTGCATGGCGGCGCTCTTCCATGATGCCCTCACTCTGGGCGATCAGGGTCCACAGCTGTTCCGGCAGCGAGTAGTTGTAGTGGATGCCGGCGATGCATTGCATGGCCTTACCGTAGCGCAGCGCCAGGCCGCGGCGGTAGACGTGCTTGAGCATGCCGATGTTCGAGGTGCCGTACCAGGCGATCTCGATCTCTTCCTCGGGCGGCAGGTCGCAGGGCATCGACTGACTCCACAGCATCTCGTCGCCCAGCTTGCTGTAGGCGTAGCGGTGGATGGCGTCCAGGCGGTTGATCGCCAGGCCGATGTCGTGCTCGGCCGGGGTGATGAATTCGAGCAGGGTTTCGGCGTAATCGGTGGTGATCTGCGGATTCGTCAGGGCCGAGCCGAGTTGCACCGGATGAGGCGTGCGTGCCAGATGGCCCCGGCTGTCGACGCGCAGGGTTTCGCGCTCGATGCCGCGCAGGCCCTGCAACAGCAGGCCGCGGTGGGCATCGTCGTCCAGCAGGGCCAGGCGGCGTGTTAGTTGATTCGACACGGTGTTTCCTTTCTTATACTGCAGATGAGGTGCAGAGATTAACCGAAAAATGCCAAGCGCGCCGGGCACCCCCCAATTCCGCAGTATGTGGTGTTTTTATTACTGAAATGTGTCGCTGGGCTTGGCCGGAGCGGCGGCTGGCGGGGGGGCCGGAGGCGCTGCCGGGGGTGTCGCCGCGGGTGCGGCCGAGGGTGCTCCCGGCGCGGCCGGCGCCGGCGCGGCTTGCTGCGGCGCCGCGCGCTGGGCGGCGATCCAGCGCCTGAGCTGGCGCTCCAGCACGCCCAGCGGCAGGGCGCCGTTTTCCAGCACCGCGTCGTGGAAGGCACGCAGGTCGAAGCGCTCGCCGAGCGCGGTCTGGGCCTCCAGCCGCAGCGAGGCGATGCGCAGCTGGCCGAGCTTGTAGCCCAGCGCTTCGCCCGGATGGGCGATGTAGCGGTCGACCTCGACTTCGTTGTCCGAGGGCGGATTGGCGGTGTTGGCGTTCAGGTAGTCGAGCGCCTGCTGGCGGCTCCAGCCCATCGCGTGGATGCCGGTATCGGCCACCAGGCGGGCGGCGCGCAGCAGCTCGTCGGCCAGGTAGCCGAAGCGCGAGAAAGGATCGCGCAGCAGGCCCAGTTCCGGTCCCAGGCTTTCCGCGTACTGGGCCCAGCCTTCGCCATAGCCCCCATACCAGCCGTAGCGCCTGAAGGCCGGCAGCTCGCTGTTGTTCTGGGCGCGCGCCACCTGCAGGTGGTGGCCGGGTACGGCTTCGTGCAGGGTGAGGGTCTCGATCTCCCACATCGGCCGCGTGTTCAGGCGCGAGGTGTTCACCACCAGCGCCGCCATCCGGTCCGGGCTGCCGGCTTCGTAATAGGCCGCGCCCTGGGTCTCGGCGCCCAGCGCCTGCACCGGCTTGACCGCCAGTTCGTCGGACGGGATCGCATTGAACAGCTGCGGCATGCGGCTGTAGGCGCGCGCGATGGTGCGCCGGTAGCGGTTCAGCAGCGCATCGGTGTCGCTGAAGAACAGGCGCGGATCGTTGTGCGCGAAAGCGATGAACTGGTTCAGGTTGCCGCGAAAGCCGGTGCGCGGCACCAGCGCCGCGATCTCGGTGCGGATGCGCGCCACTTCCTTCACGCCCAGCGCGTGGATCTCGGCCGGGGTCAGGTCGGTGGTGGTGGCGCTCTTGACCAGGAAGACGTACCAGGCCGGGCCGCCGGGCAGGCTGGAGGCGGAAATCGTCGCCCGCGCGGCCGGCAGGTAGACGTTGCGCACGAAGTCCTCGAGCTGCTGCAGGCTGGGCGCCAGGGCGGCGACGGCGGCCTGGCCGTCGAGCGCCAGTTTTTCGCGCGCTTCCTGGGGGATGGTGGCCGGCAGGCGGCGGAAGGGTTCGGACAGGGCGCCGTCGCCCAGGTGTTCGCGCAGCGCGCGCAGCTGGGCCGGCAGGCCGGCCATCACGACTTTCGGCGCGGTCCAGCCGGTGCGCATCCCTTCGCGCATCTGTTCGATGATGCCTTCGATGTGGCGCGGCACGGCGTTCAGGCGCGCGATATAGTTGCGGTAGTCGTCTTCGCTCACGAACGGCATCTGCGCGGCCAGTTGCGGCAGGCGGATGTGGATGCCGTCGCGCGTCGTGATCGGCTGCGGGTCGAAGGTGACGAAGCCGGCCCGGGCCAGCCGCCTTTCCTGGTCGGCGGCGAACAGGTCGAGCGACAGCAGGTCCTGGCCGTTCAGCTGGCCGCGGTCGAGCTGGCGCGCCAGCTCCAGCATGCGCAGCTCGTGCGCCAGCACCTTGGCGTTGCCGGCCAGCGAGGTATCGCTCAGCTGGGCGTCATAGCGGTGGTCGCCGACCGAGGTGGCGAATTCCGGCTGGTTCTTCAGCCGCCATTGCCAGTCGCGCTCGAACAGGGCGCGGGCCTGTTCCTTGGGCGTCTGCTCCTTGGGATTGTCGGCCGCCAGCGCGCGCGGCGGCGCCAGCAGGACCGTGGCGGCCAGCAGGGTTGCAGCGAACAGGGGAAAGGTCAGCCGGGCCGCGAACAGCCGGGGCGCGGGCAGTCGAGGCATCGCAAGCTCCGGGAAGTGGGCCGGCCATTGTAACAAACGGGGCCGGCGGGCCGCGCCGGGCTGGGTTCGGGGGCTCAGCCGGGCCGCCGGCCGCCGGTGACGCGCTCGATGCCGGCCAGGTCGCGCCAGCTCTGCACCTCGCGGTAGCCGCCGGCGTCCAGCAGGGCGCGCACGCTCGCCGCCTGGTCGTAGCCGTGTTCCATCAGCAGCCAGCCGCCCGCAACCAGGTGGGCCGGGCTGCCCTGGATGATGGTGCGCAGGGCCGACAGGCCGTCCGCGTGGTCGGTCAGGGCGCCGGCGGGTTCGAAGCGCAGGTCGCCCTGGGACAGGTGTTCGTCGCCGGCCGCGATATACGGCGGATTCGAGGCGATCAGCTCGAAGCTTTCGCCGGCATCGAGGGCGCCGAACCAGTCGCTGTGCAGGAAGCGCACGCCGGTCCGCTTATTTACCGCATTATTTGCCGCATTCTTGGCCGCATTGCGGCGCGCCACGGCCAGCGCCGCTTCGCTGACGTCCAGCGCGGTCACCGCGGCATCCGGACGGGCGTGGGCGACGGAGACGGCGATCGCGCCGCTGCCGGTGCCCATGTCGAGCAGGCGTCCCCGCTGCGGCAGGCGCTCGATGGCGAGTTCCACGATCAGTTCCGTGTCCGGCCGCGGGATCAGCACCGCCTCGCTGACCTCGAAGTCGAGGCCGAAGAATTCGCGCTTGCCGACGATGTAGGCGATCGGCTCGCCGGCCAGGCGGCGCCGCAGCAACTCCTGCAGGCGCGCGGCCTCGTCTTCGCCGAGGGGCTGGTCGCCGCGGGTGATCAGCTGCACGCGGCTCAAGCCGGTCGCGTGGCACAGCAGGATGCGGTTTTCCAGCGGATCGAGCGGCAGCGCGGCCTGCAGGGCGCCGATGGGGGTGCCGGGCTGGATAATCATGCTGCGATGAGCATCAGCGTGCGCGGCGCACCAGCACCCAGATCAGCGCCAGGGTCAGGATCGCGAACCAGACGGCCGACCACTGCGGCACGTTCAGGCCCAGCACCGTGTCCTGGGCCGCTTCGCACAGGCCGTCGGCGCGGAACAGCCAGGGCAGCAGGGTGGCGGTCGGAATCTTGTTCAGCACCGTCTCCATCGGGTCGATCCCGCAGGAGAAGCCGGGGTGCGCCAGCACGTACAGGTGCTTGCCCACCACGCCCAGGCCGCCCAGCGCGCACAGCAGGGCCAACGTACCCAGGGCCTTGATCTTGTTGGCGAAGGCGCCGATCAGGCTGAAGACCGCGATGCCCAGGAACAGGTAGCGCTGGATCACGCACAGCGGGCAGGGCAGCATGTCCTTCGCGTGCTGAAGATAAAGGGCGGCGCCGACCAGCGCGATACTGACGGCGGCGATCAGGAGCAGGGCGTTGCGGGACGTGGGCATAGGGTCTTCCTGTGATGACGAATCTTGCGATTTTCGCATGAACCGACTTAATCGGGCCTGAACCAAAATTCGGGGTCAAAATTCGGGGTCAGAGCACTTTTTTGAGAAATTGCCCAAAAAAGTGCTCTGACCCCGAATTAAGGCATCAATCGCCGAGGGCGGCCAGCAGTTCGGCCTGGTGTTCGGCTTGCAGGGCGCCGACGAGTTCCGTCAGGTCGCCGTCCATGATCATGTCCAGCTTGTACAGGGTCAGGTTGATGCGGTGGTCGGTCAGGCGGCCTTGCGGGAAGTTGTAGGTGCGGATGCGTTCGCTGCGGTCGCCCGAGCCGATCAGGCTTTTACGGGTTGCCGCTTCCTTGCTCTGCTGCTCGCGCAGCTGCACGTCCTTGATGCGCGCCGCCAGCACCTTCATCGCCTGTGCCTTGTTCTTGTGCTGGCTGCGGTCGTCCTGGCACTCGACCACGATCCCGGTCGGCAGGTGGGTGAGGCGCACCGCGGAGTCGGTCTTGTTGATGTGCTGGCCGCCGGCGCCCGAGGCGCGGTAGGTGTCGATGCGCAGGTCGGCCGGGTTGATCTGCACGTCCTCGACCTCGTCCGCCTCCGGCATCACGGCGACGGTGCAGGCCGAGGTGTGGATGCGGCCCTGGGTCTCGGTGGCCGGCACGCGCTGCACGCGGTGGCCGCCGGACTCGAATTTCAGCTTCGAATACACGCCGTTGCCGATGATGCGCACGATGACTTCACGGTAGCCGCCCAGGTCCGACGGCGATTCCGACACCACCTCGACCTGCCAGCGCTTGCGTTCGGCGTAGCGGGTGTACATGCGCAGCAGGTCGCCGGCGAACAGCGCCGACTCGTCGCCGCCGGTGCCGGCGCGGATCTCGAGGAAGATGTTGCGCTCGTCGTTCTCGTCCTTCGGCAGCAGCATCTTCTGCAGTTCCAGGTCCAGCTCGGCCAGGCGATTCCTGGCGGCCTCGATCTCGTCCTGGGCGAACTCTTTCATGTCCGGATCCGCCAGCATCTCCTGGGCCGCGACGATGTCGCCCTGGGCCGTCTGGTACTGGTGGTAGACGGCTACTAGCGGGCCGAGTTCGGCGTGCTCGCGGCTCATCTTGCGGAAGCTGTCCATGTTCGCGG
Organism: Massilia sp. 2TAF26; assembly: GCF_052115005.1. NCBI lineage: Bacteria > Pseudomonadati > Pseudomonadota > Betaproteobacteria > Burkholderiales > Oxalobacteraceae > Massilia > Massilia sp. 2TAF26. Next base: position 27,742 of record NZ_JBFRFV010000025.1, on the reverse strand, counting down.
TGGCGGCCTCAAGCGCCAGCAGTTCGTCCAGTTCGACAAGGCGGTTGGCCAGTTGGTCCAGCTTGAACAGCATGGATGGTTTCATAACGTTTTAACCAGATAGGGATGAGGGAGATGCCGGAGGGCGGCAGCATACACGAACACGGCCGGAAAAAAGCCGTGCCCGGAGGGAAGCGGGCCGCTAACGGCGGCCGCGGAACAGCTGGGGCAGCAGGGCGGCCAGGCGCGCGCGTTCGTCGCCCTGGGCACGGTGCAGGGCCTGTTGCGGGCCGTGCAGGAATTTGGCGGTGAGGCCCTTCGACAGCGCGTCCAGCACGGCGTCGATGTCCTCGCCCTTGGCCAGCAGCTTGCGGGCGCGTTCGAGTTCGGCCAGGCGCAGGCTTTCGCTGGATTCGTGCAGGTCGCGGATCACCGGCACCACGGCGCGGTCGCCGATCCAGTGCATGAAGGATTGCACGCGGGTCTCGATGATGGCTTCGGCCTGGGCCACCGCCGCCTGGCGGTGTTCGACGCCAGTGCGCACCACGTCGGCGAGGTCGTCGACGGTGTACAGGAACACGTCGTCGAGCTTGCCGACTTCGGGCTCGATGTCGCGCGGGACCGCCAGGTCGACCATGAACATCGGACGGTGGCGGCGCGCCTTGATCGCGCGTTCCACCAGGCCCTTGCCGATCAGCGGCAGGGTCGAGGCCGTCGAGGAGATCACGATGTCGAATTGCGGCAGCAGTTCGGGCAGGTCGGCCAGGCGGATCGCGCGGCCGGAAAAGCGGGATGCCAGGCTTTCGCCGCGCTCCAGGGTGCGGTTGGCGATCGTGATCGATTTCGGGTTGTGGGCCGCGAAGTGGGTGGCGCACAGCTCGATCATCTCGCCGGCGCCGATGAACAGCACGTTCTGGCTGCTGACCGAATCGAAAATGCGTTCCGACAGGCGCACCGCGGCGGCGGCCATCGACACGCTGTGGGCGCCGATCTCGGTGGTGCTGCGCACTTCCTTGGCCACCGCGAAGCTGCGCTGGAACAGCTGGTGCAGATAGGTGCCCAGGCCGCCGACTTCGTCGGCGACGCGCACCGCGTCCTTCATCTGGCCCAGGATCTGGGCCTCGCCCAGCACCATCGAATCCAGGCCGGAAGCGACGCGGAAGGCGTGGCGCACGGCGTCATGCTGGGGCAGCATGTACAGGTGCGGGCGCAGTTCGGAAAAATTCAGGCGGTGGTAGTCGGCCAGGAAATGGGCGGAGGCGTCGAGCGGCTCCGGCGCAGCGCTGGCGGCATACATCTCGGTGCGGTTGCAGGTCGAGAGCAGGGCCGCTTCGTGTTCGCCGTGGCTGCTCGGTTGCGGATCCAGACGGGCAAACCAGTTGCGCGCCGCCGACACCGCATCGCCCAGATGCTCGGGCGCCAACGCCAGTTGCTCGCGCAGCGAGACCGGTGCGGTGGTGTGATTCAGGCCGACGGCGAGCAGTTGCATGGGTGGTCAAAAAATGGGCAGCGCGCTCATTATACCCCGATGGCGTCAGGGTTTCACGGCAGTGCTTCAGGCGCCCAATTTCTCCAGCCGATAGCCGTAGCTGTACACCGGCACCAGGCGGAAACCGTTCTCCGGACGCAGGCGCAGCTTGTTGCGTACACGCGAAACGTGGGTGTCCATGGTGCGCGAAGGCACGGCGGTTTCGCGCACCCAGATCGACTCGTGGATGTAGGCGCGCGACAGCGGACGGCCGAGGTTGCGGAAGAACAGCAGCGCCAGGTTGAATTCCTTGTGCGTGACGTCGATCTGTTCGCCGCCCATGGTCAGGCGGCCCGGACGGGTTTCGAAGGTATAGGGGCCGAACTGCAGCTGTTCGGCGCCGTTCTGCGACGGATACGCACGGCGCAGCAGGGCCTGCACCCGCGCCACCAGCTCGCCGCGGCGCAGCGGCTTGACCAGGTAGTCGTCGGCGCCGGCGGTGACGCCGGACACGATGTCGTCTTCGGAAGCGCTGCCGGCCAGGAACATGGTCGGGGTGTTCGGCGCCATTTTTTCCTTGGCGCGGCGCAGCAGTTCCGCGCCCGGTACGTCGTTCACCTGCCAGTCGAGGATCAGCAGGTCGGTGCTGTCCTTGCGCAGCTGCCCCAGCAACTCCTTGCCGCTATCGAAGGGCTGGCATTGATGTCCAGCACCTGTGAGGACCTGGCAGATCAGTTCCGCCTGGGAAGTATCGTTATCCAGTACTGCAATTCTCATGATGAAGCGGTCTCGGCGGGGGTGGGACTATGTGCAATATTACTGTAGGAACACTCCTACAACTTATTTCCGAATATAACAGACTTTTTAAAACTAAATCTACACATGCTTCAGATAAATTTACATTTTCGTTGGGGAATAACGTCACGGCCGTAACAGTGGGCCAAGGCGCAGGCGGCTACACTGTGCTTACGAAAGCAAACCGGGGAATGCGATGTTCAAAAAGATCTTCACGAAAAATTCACAAAGCAGCAGCGCGGTAAGCTTGCTGCCGCTGAGCGGCGACGACCTCGGGCGCGTGCGCGAGCGCTGCCGGGCCCTGGTGCGCAAGCGCGCGGCGATCTCCGCCGGCATCTCGGCGGTGCCGATCCCGGGCGTGGACATGGTGTCGGACCTGGCCAGCTTCGCTTCCATGGTCGAGGACATCAACAAGGACTTCGGCCTGACGCCGCAGCAGATCGAGGCGCTGCAGCCGCACATGCGGGTCGCGGCCTACCAGGCGATGGCGGCGCTGGGCGGCACGCTGGTGGGCAAGATCGTCACCAGGGAGCTGGTGCTGAAGCTGTTACGGAAGTCGGGTGCCAAGCTGGCGGCCAAGTCGGCCGCCAGGATCGTGCCGCTGGCGGGGCAGCTGGCCTCCGCGGCGATCGGATTCGCGCTGTTCCGGCAGATGGGTTACCAGCACGTGGAAGCCTGCGCCAGGGTGGCGCAGGAGGTGGGGAAAGCCGTATTGGACCAGGAGCAGCCGGCCCAGGGCTGAACCCCGCGGCCGCCCCTTGCCGGGATGCTCAGGCGTCCGGCAGGACGACGTTGACGTCGAGGACTTCGAGGTTGCCCTGGCGGTCCAGCGAGATCTTGATGTCGTCCGCGTTGACCTTGGTGTACTTCGAGATCACTTCGATCAGTTCGCGGTGCAGGGCCGGCAGGAAGTCCGGGCCGCCGCGGCCGCCGCGTTCGCGGGCGATGATGATCTGCAGCCTTTCCTTGGCCGCGCCGGCACTTTTCTGCTTCTGGGGAAACAGGAATGAAAGCAGAGGCATATCACTTTGCTCCAAACAGACGCTGCAGGAAGCCCGGCTTGTCGTAGTTGGTGAAGCGCAGCGGGATTTCCTCGCCGAGGAAGCGTCCGACCACGTCCTGGTAGGCCTGGGCCACGTCGGTTTCCTTGAAATGGATGGCCGGGTTGCCCTGGTTCGAGGCATGCAGCACCGCTTCCGATTCCGGAATGATGCCGATCATCGGGATGCGCAGGATTTCCTGCACGTCCTCGTAGGACAGCATTTCATCGTTTTCCACGCGGCGCGGCGAATAACGGGTGATCAAGAGGTGTTCCTTGACCGGTTCGCCGCCGCTCTGGGCGCGGCGCGACTTGGCCTGCAGGATGCCGAGGATGCGGTCGGAGTCGCGCACCGACGACACTTCCGGATTGGTGACGATGACCGCTTCGTCGGCGAAGGTCAGGGCCATCAGCGCGCCGTGCTCGATGCCGGCCGGCGAGTCGCAGACGATGAATTCGAAGTCCATCTTGACCAGGTCGTTCAGCACGCGCTCGACGCCGTCTTCGGTCAGGGCGTCCTTGTCGCGGGTCTGGGACGCCGGCAGGATGAACAGGTTTTCGCAGTGCTTGTCCTTGATCAGCGCCTGGGTCAGCGTCGCTTCCTTGTTCACGACGTTGATCAGGTCGTACACCACGCGGCGTTCGCAGCCCATGATCAGGTCGAGGTTACGCAGGCCGACGTCGAAGTCGATGACGGCGGTCTTGTGGCCGCGCAGCGCCAGGCCGGTCGCAAAGCTCGCGCTCGAAGTGGTCTTGCCCACGCCGCCCTTACCGGACGTTACAACGATAATTCTTGCCATGAAAAATATCAGTCCTATTCAGTATCTGGTCAGTGCTGGAAGCTCAGGCGCGAGTCGCCGAGCCCAGCGATGATATATCGATCCGGTCGCCAACCAAACGGATTTGTGCCGGCTGGCGCGACAGTTCGCTTGGAAAACCTTCGTCGAAAGTGCGGTAAACGCCGGCGATCGACACCAGTTCCGGCTGCATCGACAGGCCGAAGATGCGCGCATCGGCATTGCCCGAGGCGCCGGCCAGGGCGCGGCCATGCAGCGGCGCATACACGTGGATGCTGCCGTCGGCGATGATTTCGGCGCCGTTGTTCACCACCGCGGTGACGATCAGGTCGGTACCGCGCGCATAGATGCGCTGGCCGGCGCGCACCGGGGTGTCGACGACCATGGCCTGGACCGGCGCCGCCGGGGCCGGCGCTGGGGCCGGCGCGGCGGGCGCCGGCGCGGCCGGGCTTTCCTCGGGTGCAACGGGGGCGCGCGCCTCGCTTGCCTTGAGGCCGCTGGAACCGTCGTCCAGGAACAGGCCGTGGCTGCGGATCGCTTCGTGCAGCGCGGCCGGCGCGCCGCGTACCGCGACCGCGTTCAGGCGGTAATGCTTCAGCAGCGCCACCAGCGCCGGCCAGTCGACCTGGGCGGCATCGTCGGCGATGCCGGCGACGTCGATGACGGCAAATTCATCTTCGAAAAAGTCCGACACCCCACCGGTCATCTGCTTGAGTGCGGCATCGATCGCGATCGGATCGGCCGAATGCAGAATGGTCGAAATGGCCACGACCGTGGAAATCTTTATTTCGATAGGTAGGGAACTCGGGCTCTTGGACATAAAACGTTCTGGTTGGCACTAGCCCGAGCATTCTACTGTGAAATTTCCTTGAAAGGTAAAGGGTTTAGGATGGATCGTTATTAACAGCAATAGGTATTTCCATAGATAAAAAACTGAACAATAAAAGATGCTCTGCAATACCACAATTCAGTGAGACGTCATCTCTTCGTCATAAATAAACTGATAAGATTGATTTTGCTTAAACTCGCTATTAGGTAGAAATCTAAAATTGTTGGCTTTCAGCTAAACGTCCACTCAAGGGAGCAAGTTATGGAAGACGTCGTCATCGTGGCCGCAGGCCGCACCGCCATCGGTAAATTCGGCGGTACTCTCTCGAAAATCCCTGCCACCGAACTGGGCGCGCAGGTGATCAAGCAGTTGATGGCCAGGACCGGGATCGATCCGGCCTCGGTCAGCGAAGTCATCATGGGTCAGGTGCTGACCGCCGGCGTCGGCCAGAACCCGGCGCGCCAGGCCACCATCAAGGCCGGCCTGCCGGACAGCGTCCCGGCCTCGACCCTGAACGTGGTCTGCGGCAGCGGCTTGCGCGCGGTCCACCTGGCGGCCCAGGCCATCAAGTGCGGCGATGCCGAGATCGTCATCGCCGGCGGCCAGGAAAACATGAGCGCCTCGCCGCACGTGCTGAACGGTTCGCGCGAAGGCTTCCGCATGGGCGACGTCAAGATGACCGACACCATGATCGTCGACGGCCTGTGGGACGCCTACAACCAGTACCACATGGGCGTGACCGCCGAGAACGTCGCCCGTAAATTCGAGATCTCGCGCGCCGAGCAGGACGAATTCGCGCTGCAGTCGCAGAACAAGGCCGAAGCCGCCATGAAGGCCGGCAAGTTCAAGGACGAGATCATCCCGGTCGAGATCGCTTCCAAGAAGGGCAGCACGGTCTTCGATACCGACGAGTATCCGAAGCATGGCGCCACCCTGGAAGGCCTGGCCAGCCTGCGCCCGGCCTTCAACAAGGAAGGTTCCGTCACCGCCGGCAATGCCTCCGGCCTGAACGACGGCGCCGCCGCCGTGATCCTGATGTCGGCCTCCAAGGCGAAAGAGCTGGGCCTGACCCCGATCGCCCGCATCAAGGCCTACTCGCTGTCGGGCCTGGACCCGACCATCATGGGCATGGGCCCGGTGCCTGCCGCGCGCGCCTGCCTGGAAAAGGCCGGCTGGACCCACGAAGACGTCGATCTGATGGAGATCAACGAAGCCTTCGCCGCCCAGGCCGTCGCCGTCAACAAGCAGATGGGCTGGGATACCTCGAAGATCAACGTCAACGGCGGCGCGATCGCGCTGGGCCACCCGATCGGCGCCTCGGGCGCCCGCGTGCTGGTGACCCTGTTGCACGAAATGGTACGCCGCGATGCCAAGAAAGGGCTGGCCAGCCTGTGCATCGGTGGCGGCATGGGCGTGGCGCTGGCGGTCGAGCGCTGAGCAGGGCGGCAAAGCAGGGAATAACAAGCGGTTCCGACAGGTTCGTAAAACTAGGAGAAAACAATGGCTAGAGTGGCATTAGTGACCGGCGGCATGGGTGGCTTGGGCGAAGCAATCTGCATCAAACTGGCCGCACTCGGTTATACGGTCGTGACCACGTACTCCCCCGGCAGCCAGAAAGCCGAAGGCTGGCTTGCAGCCATGCGCGAACAGGGCCACAACTTCAAGGCCTATGAATGCGACGTGGCCGACTACGATTCGGCCCAGGCCTGCGTGAACAAGGTGGGCCAGGAAATCGGTCCGGTCGATGTGCTGGTCAACAACGCCGGCATTACCCGCGACATGACCTTCAAGAAGATGGACAAGGTCAACTGGGATGCGGTGATCAAGACCAACCTGGATTCCGTGTTCAACATGACCAAGCCGGTGGCCGACGGCATGGTCGAGCGCGGCTGGGGCCGGATCATTAACATCTCGTCCGTCAATGGCTCGAAAGGCGCGTTCGGACAGACCAACTACTCGGCGGCCAAGGCCGGCATCCATGGCTTCACCAAGGCCCTGGCGCTGGAAGTGGCGAGAAAAGGCGTGACCGTGAACACCATCTCGCCGGGCTATATCGGCACCAAGATGGTGATGGACATCCCGTCCGAGGTGCTGGAATCGAAGATCCTGCCGCAGATCCCGATGGGCCGCCTGGGCAAGCCGGAAGAAGTGGCCGGCCTGGTCGCCTTCCTGGCCTCGGACGATGCCGCCTTCGTGACCGGCGCCAACATCGCCATCAACGGCGGCCAGCACATGCAGTAAGCTGCGCCTCGTCGCGTGTAAAACACCGCCTGCGGGCGGTGTTTTGTTATCCACGTTACCGGAAGGCCAACATGTCTATTGCCGCCAAGCCCTATCTGCGTTCGGTGAGCATCGATCCCGCCGTCGAGATCGATCCCGAGCGCTATCCCTTCTCGATTCCCGCCGTGCGCGAACTCGGCGTACTGGAGCCGCATCCCGACGTCACCTTCTTCGTCGGCGAGAACGGCGCCGGCAAGTCGACCGTGCTGGAAGCGATCGCGGTGGGACTGGGCTTGCCGGCCGAGGGCGGCACGCGCAACGTGCACCGCGAGCAGCAGGCGGTGTCGCCGCTGCACCGCCACCTGCGCATCGCCAAGGGCTTCCGGCAGCCGCGTTTTTCTTATTTCCTGCGCGCCGAAAGCCTGTTCAATGTGTTTACTTACCTGGACAAGGTAGCGGAAGAACCGTTTTCGCCGCCGCCGCCGCGCCTGCACCTGAATTCCCACGGCGAAGCCTTCATGCGCGTGCTGCAGGGTTTCAGCGGCGACGGCCTCTACCTGCTGGACGAACCGGAAGCCGCGCTGTCGCCGAACCGCCAGCTGGCCGCGCTGGCCGTCATCGACAAGCTGGTGAAGCAGGGCGCCCAGTTCCTCATCGCCACCCATTCACCCATCCTGCTGGCCTATCCGCGCGCCAGGATCCTGCTGTTCGACGAGTGCGGCATCAGCCACGTCGACTACGAAGACACCGAGCACTACGCGGTCACGCGCGATTTCCTGAACCACTATCCGCGCCGCCTGCAGCAGCTGCTGGAAGAGGACTGAGAAACTGCGGGACCGGGCGCCATGCCGGCGCCCGCTATCGTATCCTCGACCCATCGACCACACGAGAGGCGGCAAGCATGGCAATCGATACCAGGCAGGTGCAGGAAACGGTGATGCTGTCCGGTCCGCAGCGTTACGAATACTTCATCAGGCGCGTGGCGCAGACCGGCACCGTATGGAGCCTGTACCGCAACGGCTGGGCGCTGGCGAAGAAGGAAGACGGCAACCTGGTGTTTCCGCTGTGGCCGGACCGCGAATTTGCGACAATATGCGCCGATTACGAATGGACCGGCTACGAACCGCAGTCCTTCTCGCTGGACGAACTGGTCGACGAGCTGCTGCCCCAGCTCGAGCAGGACGGCATCGCCACCGGCGTCTTCTATACGCCGGGCGCGCGCGACGTCATGCCGAGCGCCGGCCTGCTGCTGCGCGACCTGGACGATGAATTGAAAGCTCAGAGGAATCCATGAATGCCTTGCCCCACGGCGGCCTTGCGCTGTCCAGTCTTGAAGAACAGATCCTGCAACCCGGCGTGAAAGGCTTGCCGATCACGGCGCCGCTGCGCCAGGGCGCGATTCGAACGCAGGGGTGGAATGTGCTGCACGGCGACACCAGCTTCCCGGTCGCGGTGCTGAAGACCTCGGCGCTCCGGCACAACCTGGACTGGATGCGCGCCTTCTGCGAGCGCTACAAGGTGCAGCTGGCGCCGCACGGCAAGACCACCATGAGCCCGCAGCTGTTCGGCGCCCAGCTGGCCAACGGCGCCTGGGGCATCACGCTCGCCAATGCCGTGCAGGTGCAGGTGGCTTACCGTTTCGGCGTGCGGCGCGTGCTGGTGGCGAACCAGCTGGTGGCGCGCAGCGACGTGCGCGCCGTACTCCAGCTCATGCATGGCGATCCGGACTTCGAATGCTTCGTGCTGGCCGATTCGCTGGCCGGGGTGGCGCGGCTGGCCGAAGAAGTCGATGCCCATCCGCTGGCGCGGCCGCTGCCGGTGCTGGTCGAACTCGGCCTGTCCGGCAAACGTGCCGGCTGCCGCACGCTGGACGAGGCGATGACGGTGGCGCGCGCCATCGAACATGCGCCGGGCCTGCTGCTGGCCGGCTTCGAAGGCTATGAAGGCTTGCTGGACGAGCCGGAAGCAGTTGAGGCCTTCGTCGGCAAGCTATGTGCGCTGGTGCTGGAAGCCGACGACGAAGGCCTGTTCGGCGCCCCGGAAATCCTGGTCACGGCCGGCGGATCCGGCTTCTTCGACCTGGTCGCGCGCGGCTTCCAGGGCTTGCACGGCCTGTCGCGGCCCCTGCGGCCGGTGCTGCGCAGCGGCTGTTACCTGACCAGCGACCACGGCATGTACCAGGTCCAGCTGCAAAAGCTCGACCGGCGCGAAGGCGTGGCGCCCGGCGAGGGGCTGCGGCCGGCGCTGGAGATCTGGAGCGTGGTGCAGTCGCGTCCCGAGCCCGGCCTGGCCATCCTCACCATGGGCAAGCGCGACGCCTCGCACGACGCCGGCCTGCCGGTGCCCTTGTGGACCCACCGGCCTGGACCGGGCGCGCCGCGCGGGCTGCCGGCCGGCTGCGAGATCGTCAAGATGAACGACCAGCACGCCTACCTGCGCCTGCCGGAGAACGACCCGATCAGGGAGGCGCTGACGGTGGGCGACCTGGTCGGCTGCGGGATCTCGCATCCGTGCACGACCTTCGACCGCTGGCCGCTGCTGCTGGCCGTGGACGACGATTACGCGGTGCGCGGGGCCCTGAACACCTTCTTCTGACCGTTGATACGGCCGGGCGGTGCGCTACAATCGGTTGTCGCTTCATAAATCCAGATGCCCATGCCCGCCATTCCGCCGTCGCTGTTCCCGCCCATCCTGCCCAACCGCCACGGCATGCTGGCCGTCGACGACCTCCATACGATCTACTGGGAGGAGGTGGGCAACCCGAACGGGATCCCGGTGATCTTCCTGCACGGCGGTCCCGGCGCCGGCCTGTCGCCCCAGCACCGGCGCTTCTTCGACCCGTCCGCCTACCGCGTGATCCTGTTCGACCAGCGCGGCGCCGGCAAGTCGACCCCGCTGGGCGAATGGCGCAACAACACGACCCAGCTGCTGATCGAGGACATCGAACGCCTGCGCGAACTGTTCGGCATCGAGCGCTGGCTGGTGTTCGGCGGCTCCTGGGGCTCGACCCTGGCGCTGGCCTACGGACAGGCGCACCCCGAGCGCTGCCTCGGCTTCGTGCTGCGCGGTATCTTCCTGTGCACGCCGGCCGAGATCGAGTTCTTCCTGTACGGCGTGCAGTGGTTCTATCCCGAGCTGTACGACGAATTCGTCGCCCCGATCCCGGTCGAGGAACGCGGCGACCTGCTGAAGGCCTATACCCGCCGCCTGCTGTGCGACGATCCCCAGCAGTACTGGCCGGCCGCGCGCGCCTGGAGCCGTTTCGAGGGCCGCCGCGTGTTCCTGCTGCCGCAGGAAGAAGAGACCTCGTCCGACACCCTCGACCTCGGCGTCGGCCGCCTCGAATCGCACTACATGGCGAACGGCGCCTTCCTGGAGGACGACCAGCTGATCCGCGACCTTGGCCGGATCGCCCACCTGCCGGCCGTGATCGTGCAGGGCCGCTACGACGTGATCTGCCCGCCGCTGTCGGCCTACCGCCTGCACCAGGCCTGGCCCGGCTCGCGCCTGCGCATGATCGCGGACGCCGGCCACGGCGCGCTGGAGCACGGCATCGCGCGCGCCCTGGTCGCCGCCACCGAGCAGTTCAAGCGCCACGGCCGCTTCGAACGCGATGGATCCTGAGGCCTGCGACGAATGAATATCCAGACCCAAGACATCGGCCACGTCATCCAGCTTGCCATCGCGCCCGTGTTCCTGCTCACCGGCGTGGCCACCAAGCTGACCGTGCTGATGAACCGCCTGGCGCGCATCATCGACCGCGCCCGCGTGCTCAAGGAGGAGCTGCGCAAGGCGCCCAGTGCCGAGTGCCATGAAGAGCTCGATGTGCTGTATGCGCGCTGGAAACTGATCAACTACGCGCTGACCGCCAGCACCGCCTGCGGATTGCTGATCTGCGTGATCATCTCTTTCCTGTTCCTGGACGATACGGCCAACCTGCCGCTCGACCGCTACATCGCCGGCATGTTCGTGCTGGCGATGGTGGCCCTGATCGCCAGTTTCATTTTCCTGCTGCGCGAGGTGTTCCTGTCCTTCCGCTACATGCGCATGCACCTGCACGACACCGCGCCGCAGCCTCCACGATAGAAAGCTTCATTCATGCACGACTACCAACGTCCCCCCACCCTGCATCGCTACGGCATGCGCACCGAACTGGAGCAGGCGCTCAGCGCCGGCCAGTTCCGCCTGCTGCCGGCGAACGGTTTCCTGACCCTGTCCTTTTCCCAGGTCTGGGACAAGCAGTTGTTCGATATACTCGGCCCGGCCGACGCCTGCCTGGTGATCCACAACACCGAGGAATTCGGCGAGCGCCTGCACCGCGCGGTCCAGCGCACGCTGCCGAACTGGGCCGGCATCGACGGCCCGGTCGAATACGGCGTGCGTTCGCGCCTGGGCCTGGCCTTCAGCAAGTCCCCGGCCGAGGCCATCGAGAAGGAATGGCAGTTCGCCTGGCGCTCGATGTCGCCGCAGGCCAGCCTGAATCCGGTGACGGTGCGGATCGGCAGCATCGAGCAGTTCGCGGAGTTGCGTTCGCCGGAGAGTTATCCCGTCTGAGCTGCTTGTTTAGAAGCACTTTAGAAACACGGGTCTAGGAAAAGCCGGTGTAATGAGCACCGTCATTCCCGCGAAGGCGGGGACGACGGTTAACTTAATCGACCGGCCGAATGAACTCACCCATCCCCATCACCACCTACCCCCATCTCCTCGCCCCCCTCGATCTCGGCTTCACCACGCTGAAGAACCGCGTCATCATGGGCTCGATGCACACCGGGCTCGAAGACCGCTTCTACCACTACGGCAAGCTGGCGGCCTTCTACCGCGAGCGGGCGCGCGGCGGGGTCGGGCTGATCGTCACCGGCGGCATCTCGCCGAACCGCCAGGGCTGGCTGCTGCCTTTCGGCGGCACCCTCAACTTCCTGGGCGACGTGCCGAACCACCGCCGCGTCACCCGCGCCGTGCACGAGGAGGGCGGCAAGATCTTGCTGCAGATCCTGCACGCGGGCCGCTACGGCTACCAGCCGCTGGTGGTGTCGGCCTCGCCGCAGAAGTCGCCGATCTCGCCGTTCCGCCCGCGCGCGCTGACGGAAAGCGGGATCGAATCGACGATCAAGGCCTATGTCCGCTGCGCCAAGCTGGCCAGGCAGGCCGGCTACGACGGCGTCGAAGTGATGGGCAGCGAGGGTTATCTGCTGAACCAGTTCCTGTGCGCGCGCACCAACCGCCGCCAGGACCGCTGGGGCGGGCCGATCGGGAACCGCATGCGATTACCGGTCGAGGTGGTGCGCCGCATCCGCGAAGCCGTCGGCCGCGATTTCATCATCATGTACCGGCACTCGGTGCTCGACCTGGTCGAGGGCGGCAATACCTGGGAGGAGATCGTGGCGGTGGCCAAGGCCCTCGAGCAGGCCGGCGCGACCATCCTGAATACCGGCTACGGCTGGCACGAGGCGCGCATTCCCACCATCGTCACCTCGGTGCCGCGCGCGGCCTTCGCCGAGGTGGCGGGGCGCCTGCGCAAGGAGGTCGGCATTCCGGTGGTGGCATCGAACCGCATCAACATGCCGCTCGATGCCGAGAACCTGCTGGCGCGCGGCGACGCCGACCTGGTGTCGATGGCGCGTCCCTTCCTGGCCGATCCGGATTGGGTCAACAAGGCGGAGTCCGGGCGCAGCGACGAGATCAATACCTGCATCGCCTGCAACCAGGCCTGCCTCGACCACACCTTCTCGAACAAGCGCGCCACCTGCCTGGTGAATCCGCGCGCCTGCCACGAGACCGAACTGGTGTACCGCCCGGCCGCCCGCAAGCGCCGCATCGCCGTGGTCGGCGCCGGACCGGCCGGGCTGTCGGCGGCCACCGTCGCCGCCGGGCGCGGCCACGACGTGACCCTGTTCGATGCGAGCGACAGCATCGGCGGCCAGTTCAAGGTCGCGATGCGGATTCCCGGCAAGGAGGAGTTTTCGGAGACCATCCGCTACTTCGGCCGCCAGCTGGAACTGACCGGCGTGCGGCTGCGCCTCGGCCAGCGTGTCACCCGCGACGAACTGGTCGCCGCCGGCTACGACGAGGTGATCGTGGCGACCGGCGTCAGCGTGCGCATGCCGCGCATCGAGGGCATCGATCATCCGAAGGTGCTGTCCTACCTGGACGTGCTGCGCGGCGGCGCGGCGGTCGGCAAGCGGGTGGCGATCATCGGCGCCGGCGGCATCGGCTTCGACACCGCGGAGTTCCTGCTGCACGACCCGCGCGAAGCGCTGCCGCTGCCGGTGGCGAAATGGATGGGCGAGTGGGGCATCGATCCCAAGGTCGGCGCACCGGGCGGCCTGGCCGAAGCCGGCAAGCCGACGCCGCTGCGCAGCATCTGGCTCCTGCAGCGCAAGACCACGCGGCCGGGCGCGGGCCTCGGCAAGACCTCGGGCTGGGTGCACCGCGCCACCCTGGTGCGCAACGGCGTGACGATGATGGCGGGCGTGCAGTACGAGCGCATCGACGACGCCGGCCTGCACATCACGGTGGGCGGCGAACGCAAGCTGCTGGAAGTGGACAACGTGGTCATCTGCGCCGGCCAGGAGAGCCTGGCGGAGCTCATGCCTTCGGATGAGCCGAAGGCTGGACCGCGCTTCCACAAGATCGGCGGCGCCGCGCTGGCGGCCGAGCTGGATGCGAAGCGGGCCATCCGCGAAGGGGCGGAACTGGCGGCGAGTTTGTGATCGCGGCGACAAGGGTTTTCTTGTCCGCCCTCCAATTATTGCAAAATAAACAGCTTTTACGACTTAAAAGGCTAGCAATATTTGTACCAGATTTTCGACACTCTAAGACGGTAGTTTATTTTGGGAAATTGTTTTGGTACAGAAAAACGAGGATTGCATGTAGACTGCCGTTTGTCATTGCCTGCAAGCATCTGCTGGCATAGCAAATCGTCTGCTTGCCTTGCCCGTTCGATGCACGCTCGAACCGTCTCGCTGATCGCATTGCAGGCGCCATTCAGGAGAGTGTCAACGTGCCAGAAGCCCAGAATATCGATGTAGTGCTCGTCAACCCCGGCAGCCGCGCCGCCCTCTACCAGAAGCTGGGCGATGAACTGTTGGCCGTCGAACCGCCTGGAATGCAAGTTCGGTAGAGATGTGGTCCAGCATCTCCAGGAAATGACCCGGATCAAGCTGCAGCGCAAGATCCTGGGCGATTGACGACGCCAACCAGGCTTATTCCAGCCGATAAACAAGATGATCATTACCCGTACTCCTTTCCGCATGTCCTTCTTCGGCGGCGGCACAGACTATCCGGCCTGGTATGCCGAGCATGGCGGCGCCGTCTTGGCGACCAGCATCAACAAGTACTGCTACATCACCTGCCGCCACCTGCCGCCCTTCTTCGAACACAAGCACCGCATCGTCCATTCGCTGATCGAGAACGTCCAGTCGATCGACCAGATCAAGCACCCGGCGGTGCGCGCCATCCTGGGTTGGGCCGGCTGCGAGCGCGGGCTGGAAATCCACCACGACGGCGACCTGCCGGCGCGTTCGGGCCTGGGATCGAGTTCTTCGTTCACGGTCGGGCTGCTGCACGCGCTGGCCGCGCTCGAAGGACGCTACGCTTCCAAGGAATACCTGGCCAGCACCGCGATCCACGTCGAACAGAACGTGATCGGCGAGAACGTCGGATCCCAGGACCAGGTGTCGGCGGCCTATGGTGGCTTCAACCTGGTTGAATTCCATCGCAACGGCAGTTTTACCGCCTCGCCCCTGATCCTGCGCCAGGAACGGCTGGCGGAGTTCGAAAGCCACCTGATGCTGTGCTTTACCGGCTTTTCGCGCATCGCCTCGGAAGTGGCGAAATCGCAGATCGCCAACCTGCGCGAACGCCAGGCGCAATTGCACAGCATGCGCGAGATGGTGAACGAAGCCATCGCCATCCTGCAGAGCGCCAACACGCCGATCGAGGAGCTTGGCAAGCTGCTGCACGAAAGCTGGCTGTGCAAGCGCTCGCTGTCCGACAAGGTGTCGACCAGCGACATCGATTACCTGTACGAGGAGGCGATCAAGGCCGGCGCCATCGGCGGCAAGATCATGGGCGCCGGCGGCGGCGGTTTCCTGATGCTGTTCGTCAAGCCGGAACTGCAGGACAATGTGCGCGAACGCCTGAAACACCTGATTCACGTGCCGTTCAAGTTCGAAGACGGCGGCAGCCGTGTCGTCATGTACCAACCCAACGGATTGTCCTGATGAGCCTTATCACACCGACCGCGCTGCCTGCCGACATGCCGCCACGGGATGCGCCGATTTTCGTCGCCGGCCACGCCGGCCTGATCGGCTCCGCCATCGTGCGCGCCCTGCAGGCTGCCGGTTATCGCAATCTCATCCTGCGCACGCGCGCCGAACTGGAGTTGCGCGACAAGCAGCAGGTGGACGCGTTTTTCGACGAACAGCGCCCGCACTACGTGCTGCTGGCGGCAGGGAAGGTGGGCGGGATCCTGGAAAACACCAATTTCCCGGCCGACTTCATCGATGCCAACCTGGCGATCTCGCTGAATGTGCTGGGCGCCGCGCATCGCACCGGCGTCAAGCGCCTGGTCATGTTCGGCTCGTCCTGCATGTATCCGAAAGAGACCGCGCAACCGATGCCGGAGACGGCGCTGCTGTCCGGCCATCCCGAGCCAACCAGCCTGCCCTACGCGATCGCCAAGCTGGCGGGCGTGCACTTGTGCCTGGCCTATAACCGGCAATATGGCCAGCAGCGCTTCATTCCGCTGATTCCGAATAGCGCCTACGGCCCCAACGACAATTTCGATCCGAAATCCGGACACGTGCTGTCGGCCTTGCTGGCGCGTTTTCATCAGGCGAAGGCCGACGGCGCGCCCGCGGTGACCTTGTGGGGCAGCGGCACTCCGCGCCGCGAGTTCATCCATTCGAGCGACATCGCGGCGGCCTGCCTGCTGATGCTGCGCGACGAACTG
The DNA here is from genome assembly GCF_052115005.1 of Massilia sp. 2TAF26. NCBI lineage: Bacteria > Pseudomonadati > Pseudomonadota > Betaproteobacteria > Burkholderiales > Oxalobacteraceae > Massilia > Massilia sp. 2TAF26. The sequence goes on along the minus strand of NZ_JBFRFV010000025.1, from coordinate 11,662 downwards.
CCGCCCCTGGAATTGCCCTTGAACCTGGGCTCCGGCAGCGATATCTCGATCCGCGAGCTGGCCGAGAGCATCGCCCGCGTGGTCGGCTATGCGGGCGAACTCGCCTGGGACAGCAGCAAACCCGACGGCGCCATGCGCAAACTGCTCGACAGCAGCCGGATGCAGCATCTCGGCTGGCGCGCCGGCGTTTCTCTGGAAGATGGGCTGCGCGATACCTATGCCTGGTACGTGCGGCAACAGGGCGCGGACCGTAATGACTCCGCCCTTCAATAGGACCGGCGCCCCGCGCCATTTTGATTTGGTGAAATGATGACGAAAGACGAACTGATTGCCTTCGAAGAAGAGATCGCCGCGACCTTCAACAGCGGCAAGATCCGCGCGCCTGTGCATCTGTACTACGGCAACGAAGAACAGATCATCGAAGTATTCAAGAAGATCCGGCCGCAGGACTGGGTCTTCTGCTCGTGGCGCTCGCATTACCAGTGCCTGCTGAAGGGCGTGCCCCCGGAACAGGTGCGCGACGAGATCCTGGCCGGCCGTTCGATCTCGCTGTGCTTCCCGGAACAGCGCATCTACTCGTCGGCCATCGTCGGTGGCGTGCTGCCGATCGCGGTGGGCGCCGCGATGGCCATCCAGCGCAGCGGCGAAGACGCCAGGGTCTACTGCTTCATGGGGGAAATGACCTCGGAAACCGGCATCGCCCACGAATCGATCAAGTACAGCCGCAATCACGCGCTGCCGATCCACTTCGTGGTGGAAGACAACGAGAAATCGGTCTGCACCGATACCCGCGAAGCCTGGAACCAGCCGCGCCTGAGCTACGAAGGGGTGAATGACGACTACATCACCTACTACCGCTACCAAACCAAATATCCGCATGCCGGCGCCGGCGTGCGCGTCCAGTTCTGAGGGCAGACCATGAAATATTTTGACGAACTCAAACGCTCGATGGACTTCCTGGCCCAGGATCCGCGCACCGTTTTCATGGGACAAGCCGTGGCCGTGCCCGGCACCGCCATGAGCAATACGCTCAAGGATGTACCGCGCGAACGCCTGATCGAATTGCCGGTAGCGGAAGAAATGCAGATGGGCATGACCACCGGCATGGCGCTGACCGGCGCCGTCCCGGTCAGCATCTTCCCGCGCTGGAACTTCCTGCTGTGCGCCATGAGCCAGCTGGTCAGCCACCTGGACAAGGTCGATGTCATGTCGAACGGCAGCTACAAGGCCAAGGCGATCGTCCGCACCGGCATCGGTTCGCAGCGCCCCATGCATCCCCAGCACCAGCATATCGGCGACTTTACCGACGCCTTGCGCCTGATGTGCAGCACCATCGAAGTGATCCGCCTGGATGAGCCGGAAGACATCTTCCCGGCCTATGAACGCGCCTTGCTCCGCGACGACGGACGCAGCACGATCATTGTCGAATACGGCGATTACTACAACGAAAAATAACCGACGCAACGAACAATAAGCGAACGAGCTCCCGATGAAATATCCCTTAATGAGGAACAATATCCTGCGTGAAGACCTGGACGCAGTGATCGAACACCTGCGCCAGGACGACCCGATCCTGACCAACGGCCCGAATGTGCGCGCCTTCGAGAAGGAATGGTCGGAATGGCTGGGCGTGAAATACAGCGTCTTCGTGAACTCGGGAGCCTCGGCCAACCTGTTGAGCATGGCCGTGCTCAAGCTGCGCCATCCGGAGGGCGGCGAAGTCATCGTGCCGCCGCTGGCATGGGTATCGGACGTGGCCTCGGTGCTGCAAAACGGTTTTACCCCGGTATTCGCCGACATCGATCCAAGCACGCTGTCGATGGACCCGCAGGAAATCATCAACAAGCTCACCGACCGCACGCGCGCCGTCTTCCTGACGCATGTGCAAGGCTTCGACGGCTTGACCGACGAACTGCTGGCCGAGTTGGAACGCCGCAATATCCCGCTGATCGAAGACGTCTGCGAATCGCACGGCGCCACGCACAACGGCAAACGCCTGGGCAGCTTCGGCTGGATGTCCAACTTCTCGTTCTATTACGCCCACCACATGAGCACCATCGAGGGCGGCATGGTCTGCACCGACGACCCGGAGGTGTACCAGCAGGTGCGCATGCTGCGTTCGCACGGCATGGTGCGCGAGTCGACCGACGATGCGCTGAAGCAGGACTATCGGGAAACCTATCCCCAGCTCAACCCGGATTTCATCTTCGCCTATCCGGCCTACAACGTGCGCAATACCGAAATCGGCGCCATCATGGGCCGCAGCCAGCTGAAGCGCCTGGACGCCAACGTCGAGCGCCGTACCGCCAACCTGATGCGTTTCCTCGGCAAGATCGACAGCCGGCGCTACCGGGTCGACTTCAAGACCGAAGGCTCCAGCAACTACGCGTTCAACCTGATCCTCAAGGAGGCCGACGACGCCTTCACCGAACGCCTGATGCAGGCCATGCGCGGCGCCGGCATCGAGTTTCGCCGCGGCAGCGCGGGCGGCGGCAACCAGGTTCGCCAGCCCTATCTGAAGGGCATCGTTCCGGCCGACCATCACCTCGCGTTCCCGCATACCGAACACGTGCATTTCTACGGCTTCTATATCGGCAACTTCCCGGATCTCTCCGATGCCGAGGTCGATGACATCTGCGCCATCCTGAACGCCGTCTGACGATGGAAATCCAGTCTGCCGTCATTCTGGCCGGAGGCCTCGGCACCCGCCTGCGCAGCGCAGTTCCGGACCTGCCCAAGCCGATGGCGCCGGTCGATGGCCGCCCCTTCCTCGAGTACCTGCTCGATTTCTGGATCGCGCAGGGCATCGGGCATTTCATCCTGGCGGTCGGCTACCGGCATGAGCTCATCAGCTCGCACCTGGGCCGGAGCTACCGCGGGGCGCGGCTGGACTATGTCGTCGAGCAGACCCCGCTGGGCACCGGCGGCGGCGTGCTGCTGGCCTTGCAACAGCTGCCGGCCGACCAGCGCTTCCTGCTGCTCAACGGCGATACCTATTTTTCCGTGGACGGCGAACGCCTGGAGGCCTTCGCCCGCAGCCATGACAGCGACTGGTGCTTCTCGCTGTTCCGCACCGGCGAAACCAGCCGTTATCTCGGCATGGGCGTGGCGGCGGACGGCCGCATCACCGAACTGAAGTCGAGCCAGGACGGCGACGAATGCCTGGCCAACGGCGGGGTGTACTGCATCCATCCGCGCGCCTTTGCCGGCTTGACGCTGGCAGGCGGCCAGCCCCTTGCCGCCGGCGCCAGCGCGTCGCTGGAAAACGACATCTTCCCGGCCGCTTTCCATGCCGGCCAGCGGATGACCGGCGTCGAGTTCGACGGCAGCTTCATCGATATCGGCATTCCCGCCGACTATCGCCGGGCCGGCGCCGTCCTCAATGCAAAGGACAAGCCATGACATCCATCATCGATCGCCTGCAACGCAACCTGGACGCCTCGATCCGCGCGATGCAGGAACTGAAACAGCGGGACGGCGCGCTCGCCACCTTCGAGGCCGCGGCCGCGGCGACCGTCGCCGCCTATCGCAAGGGACGCCGCATCTATATCGCGGGCAACGGCGGGTCGGCCGCCGATGCCCAGCATCTTGCGGCCGAATTCGTCAGCAAGCTGGCGCGCGACAGGGCGCCGCTGGCGGCCGAGGCGCTGACCACCGACAGTTCGATCCTCACCGCCATCGGCAACGACTACGGCTATGAACAGGTGTTTGCCCGCCAGCTGGCCGGCAAGGCGATGGCGGGCGATATCTTCCTCGGCATCACCACGTCCGGCCAATCTCCCAACATCCTGCGCGCGCTGGAACAGTGCAAGCGCATGGACGTGCCCAGCATCGTATTCCTCGGACGCGATGGCGGTCCGGCCCTGCAGCTGGCCGACTACGCCATCGTCGTGCCCGGGCAGGCGACCAGCACCATCCAGGAATTGCATATCGTATTAGCCCACACTCTATGCGAGTGCGTGGAAGCGGCCATCTTCGGCGATTAACTCTTCTCAAGGACGACCCCTCATGTCTTACAACATCCTCGTTACCGGCGGCGCAGGCTATCTCGGTTCCATTCTCGTGCCGGCCCTGCTGGCCGATGGTCACAAGGTGACCGTGCTGGACAACCTGATGTACGGCCAGGCCAGCCTGTCGCATGTCTGCTATCACGACAATTTCACCATCGTGCGTGGCGACATCCGGCTGGAGAAGACGATCGTGCCGCTGCTGCAGAAGGCCGACATCGTCATCCCGCTGGCGGCCTACGTGGGCGCGCCGCTGTGCAACAAGGACCCGGTCGGTGCGACCACCGTGAACCACGATGCCATCCTGATGATGCTCAAGCACCTGAGCCCCAACCAGATGCTGCTCATGCCCACCACCAACAGCGCCTACGGCTCGGGCGACGAGAACAACTTCTGCACCGAAGATTCGCCCCTGCGTCCCATCTCGCAATACGCCATCGAGAAAGTCGAGATCGAAAAGGCGATCATGGAGCATCCGAACGCCGTCAGCTTCCGCCTGGCGACCGTATTCGGCATGTCGCCCCGCATGCGCATCGACCTGCTGGTCAACGATTTCACCTACCGCGCCGTGCATGACCGCTTCGTCGTGCTGTTCGAGCCCCATTTCAAGCGCAATTACGTGCACGTGCGCGATGTCACCCGCGCTTTCCAGCATGGCATCGCCAACTTCGACAGCATGAAGGGACAGATCTACAACGTCGGCCTGTCGGATGCCAATGTGTCGAAGATGGAGCTGTGCCAAGTGATTTCGCGCCATGTCCCGGATTTCATCTTCCCCGAGGCGGCGATCGGCAAGGACCCCGACCAGCGCAACTACATCGTCTCCAACGCCAAGATCGAGGCCACCGGTTTCAAGACCGCTTTCTCGCTGGACCGCGGCATCGCCGAGCTGGTCAAGGGCTTTACCATGTTGAAGAACACCAAATACGGCAATGTCTGAACGCGCCAGGCCCTGCGTATTCATCGACCGTGACGGCACCCTGAACGTCGAAAAGAACTACCTGCACCGTTACGAAGACTGGGAATGGATTCCCGGTTCGGTCGACATGCTCGGGGCGCTCCGCGAGGCCGGGTTCCTGGCCATCGTGGTCACCAACCAGGCGGGCGTGGGGCGCGGCTATTACGAAGAGGCCGCGATCGCGCGCCTGCACGCCCTGGTGGACCGGGACCTGCTCGCCGCCGGCAGCGGCATCGATGCCTACTATTACTGTCCGCACCATCCGGAACACGGGGAAGTGCGCGACTGCGATTGCCGCAAGCCCGCGCCGGGCATGCTGCTCGAGGCGCAGCGCGAGTGGAATATCGCGCTGGAAGACTCCTGGATGGTCGGCGACAAGCTCAGCGATATCAATGCGGGCCTGGCAGCCGGCACCCGTTGCATCCTGGTGCGTACGGGCTACGGGCACGAGGAAGAAGACCGCTGCCCGCCGGGTGTTTTCGTGGTCGACGATTTTGCGGAAGCCGCCGCCCTGATCCTGCGGGACGCCGGCGCCGCGCATCGGCAGTCTCAAAACGTTGGCAAAAATATACTATGAACGGCTTGAATATGGCTTCTCCACGCATCCTGTTTATTTTCATCGAGTTCGCGGACTGGCGTCTGGCCCGCAGCACGTCCTATCCGACGCTGGTGGGGCTCCAGCATACCTTGCGCCAGAGCGGCGCCGATGTATTCAGCGTGCCCTGTCTGTTCCGTATGGACAACAATTCTCGGGGAAACTGGCTTTCTCGCCTGCAGGAAATGGTGGGCGAGCGCAAGTACGATCAGGTATGGATCGAAGCGGTCCATTCCGATTACGACGAACAGTTTCTTTCATGGGTTGCAAGCCTGGCGCCGGTGCGCTTGGGCATGGTGATGGAATCCTTGCAGTACGAGCCGTATGTCTACGACCTGCAACCCAACCTGAGGGAGCGCAAGGAAAGAGTGCTTCGACGGCTGGCGTACATGACGCATACGCTGATGGTCGATGAAGTCGATGTCAGCGATGTCAACCAGGATGGCAATATCAAAGCCATGTGGTGGCCGCAGACAGCGCCACGTGCCAGCATCCAGGACGCCCCGTCGGTTCCCAACCCTTACGCTGTGTTCTATGGCGTACCGTACGGAAAACGTGGAGGCTGGCTCAGGCATCCCGCCCTTGCAGGCTTGCTGGTGCAGCCGGGTCCCTCGCTGGAATATCAAACCCCTTATCCGGCATTGTTCGATCGCCTGCAGCAAATGACCGCACAGGCCCTGGAAGACGGCCTGCCCGCCTCGCCTCACATGCTGCAGCGTTACATGGATGTGCTGCTCAGCCTGCGGCAAAACATTTTTGGCTTATGGCTCCGCAGCCTCCAGCAAGGTACGGCTGTCGTCAATCTGCCATCCATGTTTCAGGGATTTCCTAGCCGCATCTATGAGGGCATGGCTGCGGGAAGACCTATCATCTCCTGCAGCGTACCGGGCCGTCCAAGGACAAATACGCTGTTTGCCGACGAACAGGACATCCTGCTTTATGACCCCGACTCTCCCGAACATCTGGCACACCAGATCCGACGCGTTCAAACCGACAAGGCGCTCGCAGCTCGCCTGGTGAGGAATGCCGGAGAGAAGATGCGTGCCCTGCATACGACGGAGTTCAGGGTGGCTCAGATCCTGCGGTGGATGGAAGACGGCGTCGAACCTGATTTCAGCCGTTTGACGTCAGCATGAATATCGGAAGACCTTTCCTTTCCAAGTTTTTCCTATAGGGACAATCGTGACTGCAACAAACTTCTTCATCAAACCTGGCTACCGAACTCGCAGCCAACCCGCGTATTTCGCCGACATCCATGATGATGGCGTCATCTGGCAGCCGGAAGTCTATCCGCTGGCGGCTACCCTGGCTTACCAGTACGAATGCCGCTATATCATCGATATCGGTTGCGGCAGGGCGCGCAAGCTTGTCGCGCTCCATCCGCAATTCGAGATCATCGGACTGGACTTCGGTAGTAACCTCGAATATTGCCGCACCCAATATCCGTTCGGGAAATGGATTGAAGTCGACCTGGAAAACTACGCAGGCACGGACATTCCGCCCGAGATCCTGTCCAACGCGGTGGTCGTCAACTCCGACGTGATCGAATGCCTGGTCGATCCGACCAAACTGATGCAGCTGATTCGCACCTATCTGGTTCATGCCAAGGTCGCATTGATCTCGACCCCGGAGCGCGACCTGGAACGCGGTTATCAGGATATGGGCCCACCGGCCAATCCAACCCACGTCCGCGAATGGAATCGGATCGAACTGACCGCCTTGCTCAGCAGCGAGGGCTTGCGCCCGGCTTACTGCGGATTGACCATGAGCAACGATAAAGACAAACTGCGCAAGACATCGCTGGCAGTGATTCCCGGATCTTCTTTGAATCCATCTGAAGTGCGTGACCTGGGCGCCTTTTGCGAACAATGGTTGGCCGCTTCTCCCGAAATGCGTGAAGCCGCCAACCACAAGTATCTGCACGATCTGGCACAAATGGAGGCAGAGGTCGCGCTGGTAAATACGGCCGTGCAAAGTATCACCGCGGCCCCCAGCCTGCTGGAGATCGGCACACGCCATATCGACAATGGCCGGTATGATGAAGCATTTGAGATACTCACCGGCGCTTTACGGAACAAAACCGAAAGCACCCCCATCCCCGCCATTCTGTTCCAGCTTGGCCGGCTGGCGGACGCCCGCAAGCTGAACGACGACGCCAAGGAGTTGTTCTATCAGGCGGCCGTGCGGGATGTCGAGGTGGTCAAGAACGTCATCGATTTTTACATCGATCAGGTGGCGCGGGCACGCTCCGGACAGTGATAAAACAGCGCTTCTAAAAAAAATGCCGTTCAGTCGGCACTGAACGGTATTTTTTTCTGCTTACGGGATCGAACTATTGCCCGGAACCGGAACTGCCTTTCTTGCTCTTCTTGCTGGCGTAATCCGAAGGTTTCTTTTCGCTCTGCATCGAACCCGATGCGCTCGCCTGCTTCTGTTCCATGCCGCCGTAGCCCGACTGGCGCGAGGCGTTCAGGCGGTCTTCCTCGCCGCGCGCCTGCATGCGCTGGGCGCTCTGGCGTGCGCTCCAGCCCGCCTGCTGGGCACTACCGCCACCGCGCTGGCTGCCGACATTCTGGTCGCCGACGCCATTGCCTTGCAGCGAACCGCGCGAGCGCAGGGCCGCGCCTTGCTGTTCGATATTCGCCGACTGCACGTTGGCACTGCCCGGCGCGACCCAGCCCGGCGCCCGCGGCTGCTGGCTGCCATTCGCGACAGGGACGGTTTTTTCCTTGGCGATACCGCGGGCGCGGACGCTGTCCGGTCCTTTTTGCTTGGTCATATTGATCCTCCTCGGGTGCTGCGCATGCAGATGCGCTGAAAGGGAGATCATGCGCGCAGGGAAGCTTGTATTCCAGAGGAATCGGGAGGGTGGGCTTGTAGGACTGGAACTACCAAGATTCTTTTTGTTATCAAGAATCTTGGTTGCTGATGAGTTTTCCAGCTTTATTTCTTGCGCACCACCACGCAACCGATCGAATAACCGGCGCCGAAGGAGCAGATCACGCCATTGCTGCCGGACGGCAGGTCGTCCTGGTAGCTGTGGAAGGCGATGATGGAACCGGCCGACGAGGTGTTGGCGTAGCGGTCCAGGATCACCGGCGCTTCTTCCGGGCTGGCGTCGCGCTCGAGCAGCATGCGCACGATCAGCTGGTTCATGTTCAGGTTAGCCTGGTGCAGCCAGAAGCGGGAGATGTCTTCGATCTTCAGGCCGGCACCCTCCACCGTGTTGCGGATGGTCTCGGCGGCCATCGGGCAGACTTCCTTGAACACCTTGCGGCCCTGCTGGCGGAACAGCTTGTCCGGCTGGCCGATGCCGGCTTCGTCGAAGCGGTTCATGAAGCCGTAGTTGTTGCGGATATTGTTCGAGAACTTGGTCTTCAGCTTGGAATCGAGGATCTCGAACTGGTGCTCGCTGGTGGCGGTATCAAGCGCTTCGATGACCATCGCGGTGCAGGCGTCGCCGAAGATGAAGTGGCTGTCGCGGTCGCGGAAGTTCAGGTGGGCGCTGGTGATTTCCGGGTTCAGCACCAGCACGGCGCGCGCCTGGCCGGTCTGCACGGCGCCGGCCGCGGTCTGGATCGCGAAGGTGGCCGAGGAACAGGCCACGTTCATGTCGAAGCCGAAGCCGTCGATGCCGAGGGCGTCCTGGACCTCGACCGCCATTGCCGGATATGCACGCTGCATATTGCTGGCGGCGACCAGCACCATGTCGATGTCGGCCGGGGTACGGTTGGCGCGCGCCAGGGCCTGGCGGGCGGCGGCGACGCAGATTTCGGCCTGCAGCGACAATTCCTCGTCGGCGCGTTCCTTGATGCGCGGGGTCATGTGCTTCGGATCGAGGATGCCGGCCTTTTCCATCACGTAGCGCGACTTGATGCCGGAGGCTTTCTCGATGAAGGCGCTGCTGGACGCTTCGAGGGCGGTGACTTCGCCGGCCGCGATTTTTTCCGCGTTCTCGGTGTTGAACAATTCGACGTAGGCGTTGAAGGCCGTCACCAGCTCGTCGTTGGAGATCGAATTCGGTGGCGTGAACAGGCCGGTGCCGCTGATGACGACAGGTTTCATGATTGGCTTTCCAAGGTGGTAACGGGGAGAAACTTCCCGCGAATCTGCCGATTCTACACAATCGTACAGACCGTGGGAACGCCGCCGGCAATGCGTCAAAAGTGCGTCAGTGCGCCTGCTGCGCCAAGGGCCCTGGCGTGTCGCCGCTGCCCACGCGCTTCGACAGCTGTACCGGCAGGCCCTGCAGGTGGCGCAGGGCCTGGGCCAGCTGGAAGTCGGTGGCGCTGCCGAATTCGAGGGGCTTGCGGTGGCGTTCGGCGGCCAGGATCCGCATCTGTTCCTCGATGTCGTCCTTGCGCGTGGCTTCTTCGCGGTCGCGGTCGTTCGACAGATGGCGCTTGAGGTCGGCTTCGCGCATGCGCAGGGCGTTCAGGCCGTCGCCGTCGGCGTTTTCGTCGACCGGGAAGTCGGGCAGCACGCCGCGCGCCTGGATCGAGCGTCCGCTCGGCGTGTAGTAGCGCGCCGTGGTCAGCTTCACCGCGGTCTCGCCCGGCAGCGGGCGGATCGTCTGCACCGAGCCCTTGCCGAAGGTCGGGCTGCCGACGATCGCGGCGCGCTTGTGATCCTGCAGGGCGCCGGCCACGATTTCCGAGGCCGAGGCCGAGCCGGTATTCACCAGCACCACCATCGGGATGGTCTTGAACAGCTCCGGCACCTGCTTCAGCGGGTCCTCGCCGCGGGCCAGCATATAGTATTCGGGGCGGCCGTAGAAACGGGCCTTCGATTCCTCGAGCTGGCCGTTGGTCGAGACGATTTCGGCCCCGGCCGGCAGGAAGGCGGCGGCGGTGCCGATCGCGCCCTGCAGCAGGCCGCCCGGGTCGTTGCGCAGGTCCAGCACCAGGCCTTTCAGCTTCGGTTCTTCGCGCGCCAGCGCGGCCAGCCTGGCGGCCAGGTCGTTCACGGTCGGTTCCTGGAACTGCGACACCCGCACCCAGGCATAACCGGGCGCCACGATCCTGCCCTTGACGCTCTTCTGCACGATCTCGTCGCGCACGACCGCGATCTCCAGCGGCGCGGCTTCGCCTTCGCGCACGATGGTCAGCACGACCCGGGTGTGCGGCTCGCCGCGCATGCGCTTGATCGCATCGTCGAGTTCCATGTTCTTCACGAGCGCGCCGTCGATGCGCGAGATGACGTCGCCGGCCTTGATGCCGGCGCGCCAGGCCGGCGAATCCTCGATCGGGGACACGATCTTGATGTTGCCGTCGTCGGCCTGGCCGATCTCGATGCCCAGGCCGACGAAGCGGCCCTCGGTGCCTTCGCGCAGTTCGCGGTAGGCCTTGCGGTCGAGGTAGGCGGAATGCGGGTCGAGCGCGGCCACCATGCCGGCCGTGGCCTGGGTCAGCAGCTTGCGGTCCTCGACCGGTTCGACGTAAGCGGACTTGATCAGGTTGTAGGTATTGGCGAGCTGGCGCAGGCTGTCGATGGGCATGCCGTTCTCCACCGGCTTCTGGGCCAGGGCGGAAAATTGCATGGTGACGGCGACGCCGAGAATGACACCCAGGGTGAGGAGGGCGGAGTGCTTGATTTTCGAGCCCATGTGCTGTCGGTCCTTCGCAAACGTTATGCCTGAGCGTAGGGAAGTATAACCGTCCGGCGTCCCGAACAGGCGCCCGGCGCCGGTTTGTGTGAATACTCGCGATGGTATAATCGCCCGTTCACGTGCATATGTTGCTTATTTAAAATGAAGAAAGTTCTCATTCTCGGCGTCAACGGTTTCATCGGCCACCACCTGTCCAAGCGCATCCTCGAGACGACCGACTGGGAAGTCTACGGCATGGACATGAGCACGGATCGCATCACCGAGCTCCTGGATCATCCGCGCATGCACTTCTTCGAAGGCGACATCACGATCAACAAGGAGTGGGTCGAGTACCACGTCAAGAAATGCGACGTGATCCTGCCGCTGGTCGCAATTGCGACCCCGTCGACCTATGTCCAGGCGCCGCTGCGCGTGTTCGAACTCGACTTCGAAGCCAACCTGCCGATCGTGCGCTCGGCCGCCAAGTACGGCAAGCACCTGGTGTTCCCGTCGAC
>NZ_JBFRFV010000024.1:0-78488 GCF_052115005.1 Massilia sp. 2TAF26 | reverse complement strand
GGCGGTCGCGCTGGCGCCGCGTTAGAGAGGACAGGCGTTGCAGGAACTGTTCGAACTGCCGTGCTTGCATGGGGCCTCCGTCAACGGTTCAGGTCGACATTGGACCGCAGGCTTGCAGAAAAGATTCCACACTTGGCGCGAACAGCGCCTTGTTTTAAGCCGTCATTCCCGCTGTCGCGGGATTGACGGTATTAGCGTTAGAGGTACTGCCGATGAAAGCGGCTGCCCAGCCGCGTCAACACCTCATACCCGATCGTCCCCGCCTCACGCGCCACATCGTCGACCGTCTGTTGCGCACACAGCAGATCGACCTCGCAGCCGGGCGCAACGCGCGCTTCCGGAATCCCGGTCACATCCAGCGTGATGCTGTCCATCGACACGGTGCCTGCAATGGGAACGGACAGGCCATCGACGTAGGCGTGCCCGCGCCCCGACAGGAAGCGCAGCCAGCCGTCCGCGTAGCCGATCCCGATGGTGGCGATGCGGCGCGGGCCGTCGGCGACGTAGCGCGCGCCGTAGCCGACCGCGTCGCCGGCCTGCACCATGCGCGACTGCAGGATGCGGGCGCGCAGCCCGACTGCCTGGCGCAAGGGATTGTCCTTGCCCGGATGCGGGTTGATGCCGTACAGGGCCGCGCCCGGACGCGCCAGGTCGTGGTGGTAGTCCGGTCCCAGGAACACGGCCGAGGAATTCGCCAGGCTGCCCGGAATGCCCGGGAAGCGGGCGCGCAGGACGGCGAAGCGTTCGCGCTGGGCGCGGTTCATGGGATGTTCGGCGTCGTCGGCGCAGGCCAGGTGGCTCATCGCCAGCATCAGCTTGAACTCGTCCTTCCAGACCGGGTCGGCCAGCAGCCTGTCGACGTCCACCGGGGCCAACCCCATCCGCGACATGCCGGTATCGAACTGCAGCGCGGCCGGCAGGCGCTGCTGGTGCCTGCGGCAGGCGGCGCGCCAGTCGGCGATCTGGGCCGGATCGTTCAGCACCGGGATCAGGCCGTACCCGACGAATTCGGCGGTGGCGCCGGGCGGCGGTCCGTGCAGCACGTAGATCGTGCTGTCGGCCGGCACCAGCGGGCGCAGGCGCATGCCTTCCTCGAGGTGGGCGGTGAAGAACACGCGGCAGCCTTCGTCGGCCAGGGCCGGCGCCACCATGTCCATGCCGAGGCCGTAGGCATCGGCTTTCATCACGGCCGCGCAGGCGGCCTTGCCGACGGTCGTCTGCAGCAGGCGCCAGTTGGCGCGCACCGCAGCCAGGTCGACCGTCAGCACCGCCCCGGCACGGGCGGTGTGCACGCTAGCGACCATCTCAGGCCTTCGCGAATTCGGTACGGGCGTCCGCCTGGCGCGCACCGGCATAGCGGAAGATCGCCAGGTCGTCCGTGTGGATGGCCGGGACCTTGCCGCTGACCAGGTCGGCGATCACGCTGGCCGAGCCGCAGGCCATGGTCCAGCCGAGGGTGCCGTGGCCGGTGTTCAGGAACAGGTTGCGCAGCGGGGTGGCGCCGACGATCGGGGTCGAATCCGGCGTCATCGGACGCAGGCCGGTCCAGAAGCTGGCCTTGGAGACGTCGCCGCCGCCCGGGAACAGGTCGCTCACGACCATCTCCAGGGTTTCGCGGCGGGCCGGGTTGAGCTGCCTGCTGTAGCCGGCGATTTCAGCCATGCCGCCCACGCGGATCCGGTTCTCAAAGCGAGTGATGGCGATCTTGTAGGTCTCGTCGAGGATGGTCGATACCGGCGCCTGGGCGGCGTCGGTGATCGGCACCGTGAGCGAGTAGCCCTTCAGCGGATACACCGGGACCCGGAAGAACTGCTTGAGCAGCAGGCGCGAATAGCTGCCCAGGGCGACGATGTAGCGGTCGGCGGTGAAGCTGCCTTTATCGGTGCGCACGGCGGTGATCTGGTCGCCCTGAGACTCGATCGCCCGGATGTCGACGCCGTATTCGAAGCGCACGCCGATCTCCGCGGCGAGGGCGGCCAGCCCGGTGGTGAACATCTGGCAGTCGCCGGTTTCGTCGTTCGGCAGGCGCAGGCCGCCGACCAGCTTGTCGCGTACCTTGTCCAGGGCCGGCTCGGCCTTCGACAGTTGCTCGCGGGTCAGCACCTCGAAGGGCACGCCGGCCTGGCGCAGCACGTCGATGTCCTTGGCGGCGCCGTCGAACTGGGCCTGGGTGCGGAACAGCTGCAGGGTGCCCTGCTGGCGGCCTTCGTAGTCGATGCCGATCTCGTTGCGCAGTGTGCGGATGCAGTCGCGGCTGTACTCGGCCAGGCGCACCATGCGCTCCTTGTTGACGGCATAGCGGTCGGCGTCGCAATTCTTGAACATCTCCCACATCCACTGCAGCTGGAACAGCGAGCCGTCCGGCCGGATCGCCAGCGGCGCGTGGCGCTGGAACAGCCACTTGAAGGCCTTCAGCGGAATGCCGGGCGCGGCCCAGGGCGAGGCGTAGCCGGGCGAGATCTGGCCGGCGTTGGCGAAGCTGGTTTCCAGCGCAGCCCCCGGTTGTCGGTCGATCACGGTCACGTCGTGGCCGCTCTTCGCCAGATAATACGCAGTCGTGACGCCGACCACACCGCTTCCCAGCACGATTACTCGCATAGTGTTCTCAGAAAAAATTGATTTGGATGTTGCAGAAGATCTTGCTATCTTATATGTGATATAGCCATAATTGTTTCTATATTTAAATCCAGATTTGGTGAATCTTCATGCGCGTTCAGAAGGAGTCGAGCCGGGTCCTCGACAAGATCGACCTCCACATCCTTTCCATCCTGCAAAGCGACGGGCGGATCGTGATGAAGGACCTGGCCGAGCGGGTCGGGCTGTCGCTGACGCCCTGCATCGAACGCGTCAAGAAGATGGAGCGCGACGGCGTCATCGCCGGCTATTACGCGCGGGTCAATCCGCAGGCGATGGGCTTGCAGATCCTGGTGTTCGTCGAGATCACCCTGCTGCAGAAGTCGGAAAAAGCCTTCGAACGCTTCCGGCGGGCGATGCTCGGCATTCCGGAAGTGATGGAATGCCATCTGGTGTCGGGCGACTTCGATTACCTGATCAAGGCGCGGATTCCGGAGATGTCGGAGTACCGGCGGCTGCTGGGGGAGATCCTGCATCTGGCGGATTCGGCGCAGTCGAAGTCTTATGTGGTGATGGAGGAAGTGAAAGAAACCTTGGCGCTGTCGATTGGCGGCTGAGGTTCCGTGGTTTTTTGGAACACAAACTGATGAAACGGAGCAAGACTTAGCCTCGTACTGACACAGCGCTCCCGATCCTCACTAAAATCATTTCCCAGGGGAATCATAACTTTTCAGGATGGGACATGAAATCGGTTCAGCAGGAAGTCGACGAGCGCAGCAACCTTACCGGCACCAATAAATTCGAGCTTTTGCTCTTCCGCCTCGGCGGCGACGAGAACGGTGCGCATAGCGAGCTGTTCGGCATTAACGTCTTCAAGATCCGCGAGATCGTCGCGATGCCGGAGATTACCGCGATCGCCGGCGCGCCCAGGCACGTGCTCGGCGTGGTCAACCTGCGCGGCCAGATCATCCAGGTGCTGGACCTGCCGGGCATCGCCGGGGTCAAGCCGGTGACCGGCCTCAACATCATGCTGGTGACGGAATTCGCGCGCACCACCCAGGCTTTCGCCGTCGAGAGCGTGGAAGAGATCGTGCGCCTGGACTGGAGCCAGGTGATGTCGTCCGAGCACGGCGCCGGCAGCGGCATGGTGACCAGCATCGCCCGCCTCGAGCCGCAGGACGGCCAGCCGGCCCGCCTGGCCCAGGTGCTGGACGTCGAAACCATCCTGCGCGACCTGAACCCGCCGACCGACGACCGCCAGGTCCAGCAGGCGGTCGGCGACAAGATCGTCGTGAAGCCGGGCGCCGTGGTGCTGGCCGCCGACGATTCCGTGGTCGCGCGCGCCCTGATCGAGCAGGGCCTGGACGCGATGGGCCTGCCTTTCGTGATGACCAAGAGCGGCAAGGAGTGCTGGGAGCAGCTGAACGCGATCGCCGCCTCGGCCGAAGCGGAAGGCAAGAGCGTCTACGACAAGGTGGCCGCGGTGCTGACCGACCTCGAGATGCCGGAGATGGACGGCTTCACGCTGACCCGCCGCATCAAGAGCAGCCAGCGCTTCTCGAGCCTGCCGGTGGTGATCCACTCTTCGCTGTCGGGCACCACCAACGAGGAGCACGTGAAAAAGGTCGGCGCCGACGCCTACGTGGCGAAGTTTTCGGCCGAAGACCTGTCGCGGACCTTGCGCGCTATTCTGCGCCCCTGAGTTCCGGTATGATCCGGCAGTCGATTTGTTTCCGAACTGCCAAGTGATCACTACCAAGCCAGAAGCCGACGCACCCGCCTTGCTGGCCGCGCGCGTCCTCAATCTCGTCAACGGCGGCGTCATCGTGCTCGACGCCGGCCAGCGCATCGTGCTCTGGAACAGCTGGCTGACGCCGCGCTGCGGCCGCGCCGCCGCCCGCGTCATGGGACGCACGCTGTTCGAGGTCTTTCCCGAGCTGCGCGGCTCGAGGGTGGAGGCGGCGGTGCTGGCCGCGCTGGCCGACGATACCGCCACCGCGATCCCGCAGCTCGATAACCGCAGCCCCTTTCCCTTGCGCGCCGCGGGCAGTTTCGACGGCCCCTTGATCGAGCAGGCGGTATCGGTGTCGCCGTTCCGCGAGGAGGGCGAGACCTTCTGCCTGGTCGAGATCCGCGACGTCAGTGGGACCGTCGAGCGCGAGCGCCGCCTGCTCGACCACGCCGAATCGCTGCGCGCCCGTTCCTATGTCGACGGCCTGACCGGCATCGCCAACCGCCGTTATTTCGACGTCGCCCTCGACCGCGAGCTGCGGCGCGCCCAGCGCATCAAAGGCTCGCTGTCCCTGCTGCTGACCGACATCGATTCCTTCAAGGCCTACAACGACCACTTCGGCCACCAGGCCGGCGATACCTGCCTGGCGGCGGTGGCGCAGGCGCTGGCGGCAAAGCTGAAGCGTCCGGCCGACGTCGCCGCGCGCTACGGCGGCGAGGAGTTCGCGGCCATCCTGCCGGACACCGATGCCGCCCAGGCGCGCCAGCTGGCCGAGAACATCCGCGCATACGTCGCCTCGCTGAACCTCCAGCATGCACCCGGCGCCGTGCGTCCCTATGTCACGCTCAGCATCGGCGTGGCCAGCATGGAGCAGGGGCGACTGGACGATGCGAAGGCGCTGATCGAGGCCGCCGACAAGGCCCTGTACGCGGCCAAGCGCGGCGGCCGCGACCGCGTGGTGCTCGACGGCGAAGCTTGACGCACATACGGGTGTGACGGCGGTTTCGTATTGACGCCGCGGCGCCGGCGCGTATTGATGCAAGAAATTCATGCCGGTTTGCGGGCCATCGCCCTAGCCAGCGTGGCGGTTTTGGCGCATATTACTGGGTTTGTATCCCGGCTTTGCTGTAGATGCGCTGTCATTACAGGACGATGACGGCAGATTGCTGGCAGTAGGCCCTTGCCCGGAGTATTACATGCTGCTTGGTCTTGTCCGCGTCGCGCTTCGACGGCCTTATACCTTCGTCGTGCTGGCGCTCACCCTGCTCATCATCGGCCCGCTGGCCGCGGTGCGCACGCCCACCGACATCTTCCCCGACATCAAGATGCCGGTGATCGCGGTGGCCTGGCAGTACACCGGCCTGCCGCCCGACCAGATGGCGGGGCGGGTATCGACCCTGTTCCAGCGCTCGTTGACGACCACCGTCAACGACATCGAGCACATCGAGGCGAATACCTATTCCGGCATCAGCGTCGTCAAGATCTTCTTCCAGCCCGGCGTCGACATCGCGGTCGCCAACGCCCAGGTGACGGCGATCTCGCAGTCGGCCTCGCGCCAGATGCCGGCCGGGATCACGCCGCCGCTGATCCTCAACTACAACGCGGCCACGGTGCCGATCCTGCAGCTGGCGCTGTCCGGCAAGGGGCTGTCGGAGCAGCAGCTGTTCGACCTCGGCCTGAACACGATCCGCACCCCGCTGGTGACGGTGCCGGGCGCCGCGATCCCGCTGCCCTACGGCGGCAAGCAGCGCCAGGTACAGGTGGACGTCAAGCCCGAAGCGCTGCAGGCGCGCGGCCTGTCGGCCCAGGACATCGCCAACGCGCTGGCGGCGCAGAACGTGCTGACGCCGGTCGGCAGCCAGAAGATCGACGCGCTCGAATACACGATCCAGCTGAACAACGCGCCGTCGGCGATCGAGGACCTGGCGCGCCTGCCGGTGAAGGTCGTGAACGGCGCCGGGATGCCGGCCGCCACCATCTACCTGGGCGACGTCGCCGACGTCCACGACGGCAATGCGCCGCAGACGAATATCGTGCACGTCGACGGCGGCCGCTCGGTGCTGATGTCGATCCTGAAAAACGGCTCCGCCTCCACCCTGGCCATCGTCGACGGCGTGCGCGCCAAGCTGGACCAGCTCAAGGCCAGCCTGCCGGACGCCCTCAAGGTGGTGCCGATCAACGACCAGTCGGTGTTCGTGCGCGCCGCGATCAAGGGCGTGGCGCTCGAAGGCGCGATTGCCGCCGCCCTCACCAGCATCATGATCCTGCTGTTCCTGGGCAGCTGGCGCTCGACCGTGATCATCGCGGTCTCGATCCCGCTGTCGATCCTGGGTTCCATCATCGCCCTGGCGGCGACCGGCGAAACGCTCAACCTGATGACGCTCGGCGGGCTGGCGCTGGCGGTCGGCATCCTGGTCGACGACGCCACCGTCACCATCGAGAACATCAACTGGCACCTGGAGCAGGGCAAGGCGGTCGAACCGGCGATCATGGACGGCGCCCAGCAGATCGTGGCGCCGGCACTGGTGTCGCTGCTGTGCATCTGCATCGTGTTCATCCCGATGTTCTTCCTCGAAGGCGTGGCGCGCTTCCTGTTCGTGCCGATGGCGAAGGCGGTGATCTTCGCACTTGTGTGCTCCTTCATCCTGTCGCGCACCCTGGTGCCGACCATGGCCAACTGGCTGCTGCGCGCCCATGACCCACGCGAAGAGCACGCGCACAAGCCGACCAATGCCTTCCAACGGTTCCAGCGCGGCTTCGAGGCGCGCTTCGAAGGCCTGCGCCACCGCTACAAAGGCATCCTGCAGCACTCGATCCGGCATCGCCGGCCCTTCCTGATCGGCTTCATCGCCGTGGTGGCGCTGTCCTTCCTGCTGGTGCCTTTCCTGGGCAGTAACTTCTTCCCCGCCGTCGATTCCGGCCAGGTGCTGATCCATGCGCGCGCGCCGATCGGCACGCGGGTCGAGGAGACCGCCAAGCGCTTTGCGAAGATCGAAGAGGCGATCCGCAAGGTCATCCCGGCCAGGGAAATCGTGACGATGGTCGACAATATCGGCAAGCCCTCGTCGAGCATCAACCTCACCTACAACAACACCGGCACGATCGGCACCCAGGACGGCGACTTCCAGATCGCGCTGGGCGAGGACCATGCCCCGACCGCGGACTACGTGCGCAAGCTGCGCGAGGTGCTGCCGCGCGAATTCCCGGACACCACCTTCTCCTTCCCGCCGGCCGACATCGTCAGCCAGATCCTGAACTTCGGCTCGCCGGCGCCGATCGACGTGCAGGTGCGCGGCCGTAACCTGGACGCCGACTTCGGCTATGCCAACCAGCTGCTGAAGCGCATCCGCGCGATCCCCGGCGTGGCCGATGCCCGCATCCAGCAGTCGAACCGCTCGCCGATGTTCAATGTCGAAGTCGACCGCACCCAGGCCCAGCTGCTCGGCCTGACCACGCGCGACGTCACCAACAGTATGGTGATCAACCTGGCCGGCTCCAGCCAGGTATCGCCCACCTACTGGCTGAACCCGGCCACCGGCGTGACCTATCCGATCGTGATGCAGACGCCCGAGGTCGAGCTGGACTCGCTGTCCGCGCTGGCCAATCTCCCGGTCGGCAACGGCTCGAACGCGAATGCCGCCACCCTCGGCGGGATCGCGCGATTCGAACGCGGCAACGGCAATGCGCTGGTGAGCCAGTACGACGTCGCGCCGATGGTGCAGATCCACGCCACTACCCAGGACCGCGACCTCGGCGCCGTCGCCGCCGACATCCGCAAGGTGCTCGAAGAAACCAGGGCCGATGTGCCGAAGGGCGCCACGGTCGAGATGCTGGGCCAGGTGCGTACCATGGAGCGCGCGTTCTCGGGTCTGCTGTTTGGTCTTCTGGGCGCGGTCGGCCTGATCTACCTGCTCATCGTCGTCAACTTCCAGTCCTGGCTCGACCCGGCGGTGATCGTCTCGGCGCTGCCGGCGGCGCTGGCCGGCATCGTGTGGATGCTGTTCGCCACCCATACCACCCTGTCGGTGCCCGCGCTGACGGGCGCCATCATGTGCATGGGCGTGGCCACCGCCAACAGCGTGCTGGTGATCAGCTTCGCGCGCGAGAGACTGGATGAATCGGGCGACGCCGCCGCGGCCGCGCTCGAAGCCGGCTTCGTGCGCTTTCGCCCGGTCCTGATGACCGCCCTGGCCATGGTGATCGGCATGCTGCCGATGGCCCTGGGACTGGGCGAGGGCGGCGAACAGAATGCGCCACTGGGCCGCGCCGTGATCGGCGGCCTGGTGTTCTCGACCATCGCCACCCTGGTCTTTGTCCCCGTCGTTTTCAGCCTGGTCCACGGCCGCGCGCAGCGCCGCGCGGCGGATTCCAGCCTGCCACCCCAATCCGGAGTTCCTGCCCATGCAAGCTAAATCTTCTTCCAGGCGGCCGCTGGTCGTCGGCACCCTCGCGCTGGCCGTCGCCGGCGCGGTGGTGATCGGCGGCCTCGCCACCCGTCACTCCCAGGCCGAGCAGCTCAAGGAGTCCGCCGCGGAGCAGTCGGTGCCGACCGTGAGCCTGGTGTCGATGAAGGACGTCGCCGGCAGTCCAATGGAGCTGCCGGCCCGCATCGAAGCCTGGTCGCGGGCGCCGATCTATGCCCGCGTGTCCGGCTACCTGGCGCACTGGAACGTCGACATCGGCGCGCCGGTCAAGGCCGGCCAGGTGCTGGCGACGATCGAGACCCCGGACCTCGACCAGGACCTGCGCCAGGCCCAGGCCCAGCTGGCGGTGGCGCGCAGCAACCTGGCGCTGGCCGAGAGCACGGCCAGGCGCTGGCAGTCGCTGGTGGCGCAGAACGCCGTCTCCAAACAGGAAGCCGACGAAAAGCAGGGCGACTTCATCTCCAAGCAGTCGAATGTGCAGGCGCTGCAGGCCAGCGTCGACCGCCAGCAGGCGCTCAAGCGCTACACCCGGCTGGTGGCGCCTTTCGACGGCATGGTCACGGCCCGCAATACCGACGTCGGCGCCCTGGTGAATGCCGGCGCCACCGCCAGCGCCGGCAGCGAGCTGTTCGTGGTGTCCGACCTGCACCGCCTGCGTGTGTACGTGCAGGTGCCGCAGCGCCAGCTGGCCGCGATCCACCCCGGCAGCATCGCGCGCGTGAGCGTGCCGGAACGTCCGGGCAGCAGCTACCAGGCCAGGGTGGAGTCGCTGGCCCAGGCCATCAATGCCGGCTCCGGCACCATGCTGGTCCAGCTTGCGGTCGAGAATCCGAAGGGAGAGCTGCTGCCGGGCGCCTTCGCCACCGTGCGCTTCGACCAGGCCGCAATGGCCGACGACGCAGTGGCGATTCCGCCGGGAGCGCTGATCATGGGCCGCCACGGCGCCCAGGTCGCGGTGCTGGATGCCGGCAACCGCGTACGCATCCGGAAGGTGACGATCGCGCGCGATTACGGCAATGTGATCCAGCTGGGCGATGGCGTGAGCAAGGCCGACCGCATCATCGACAGCCCGCCGGACGGGCTGGCGGATGGCGACCAGGTGAAGGTGGCCGCCGCGGCCCAGCCGCGCAAAGCGGGCTGACTCGGGAACCGCCGTGGGCACCCCGTGCCCACGTCAGGTTTGTCAGCGCCTGGTGACGCGCCAGACCACGTTACCAACGTCGTCCGCGATCAGCAGGGCACCGTCCGCATCCTGCGCCATGCCGACCGGCGCGCCGAACAGCTGCTTTTCGTCGGCCGAGTGGAAGCCGGTCACGATCGACTGGGCCGGTCCGCTGGGCATGCCGTTCGTGAAGGGCACGAAGATGACCTGGTAGCCGCTCAGCGGCGTGCGATCCCAGCTGCCATGCTCGGCGACGAAGGCGCCGCCCTTGTATTGCGGGAACATATTCCCCGTGTAGAACCACAGACCCAGCGCCGCGACGTGGGAACCCAGCGCATAGTCCGGCTTGATGGCTTTCGCGACCAGGTCCGGGCGCTGCGGCTGGACGCGGCGGTCCACGTGCTGGCCGTAGTAGCTGTAGGGCCAGCCATAGAAGCCCTTTTCCTGCACCGAGGTCAGGTAGTCCGGCACCAGGTCGGCACCGATTTCGTCGCGCTCGTTCGCGATGGCCCAGAGCTTGCCGGTCTGCGGCTCCCAGCCCAGGCCCGTCGGATTGCGGATGCCCGAAGCGTAGACGCGGCTGGCGCCGGTCGCGGCGTCGACTTCCAGCACGGCGGCGCGCCGGTATTCGACTTCCAGGCCGTTTTCCGTGATGTTGCTGTTGGAACCACTGCCGACGTAGAGGTGCTTGCCATCGGGGCTGGCCAGCAGCGCCTTGGTCCAGTGGTGATTGACGGTGCTGGGCAGGTCGCCGAGTTCGACGCCAGGGTCGGACATCTTCGTTTCGCCCGGGGTGTAGCGGTACTTCATGATGTTGCCGGTGTTGGCGACATACAGGGTGTCACCGACCAGCTGGATGCCGAAGGGCGAGTGCAGCTTTTCGATATAGACGTATTTGTCCCACTCGCCGCTGCCGCCGGGTTTCCTGCGCAGCAGGGTGATGCGGTTGCCGCCCTTGCCGCCCTTGCCGGATTTGTTCTTGACCTTGCCGGCAATAACCTGTTTCGGCGTGGTCACCGCCTCCTCGCCCGGACCGTTGGCTTCCACCACCAGCACGTCGTGGTTCGGCAGCACCAGCAGCTGGCGCGGGTGCAGCAGGCCGGAGGCGATCTTCTCGATTTGCAGGCCGGCGATAACTTGCGGCTTGGCATCGCCCTTCCAGCCGACGCCGTCGGGCACCTGCATCGGCGGCACCAGGAAGTCCTGGGGTTTGGGCATGGACGGATTGCCGCCCACCTGCTGGGAGATGTTCAGCTGGGCCTTCTCGCCGCAGGCGCTCAGCGCCAGCGTCATCACGGCCGCCATGCCCAGGCTCAGCCGCCGTGCGTGTTTATGCTTGTCCATGGCTGACCTCCTTGTAGACGACGTAGTCGGCGGCCAGCACGATCCGGCCAATCACCATCGCAAGCACCGTCAGCACGGACAGCCAGACGCCGGCCGGCATCGTGGCATAGGCGTCGCGGCTGTGCACGAAGGCATTGAACAGGGCGGCGACGATCGCGACCACCTGGAGCCAGAAATTGATGGCCAGGTTACGGGTACGGATGCGGCGCTTGCCGAACCAGGTGCGGCCGAGATTGATGAGCTGGGGAATGATGGCGAACACCAGGCCGATGCTGATGAGCCAGGCCGCGGCTTTCACCCACAGCACGGTGTAGGTATTCGAATAAAGGATGTCGAAGATGAGCGCGCCCACGAAGAAACCGAAGGGTATCGGGTCGAGTACGTCGAATATCGCCGATGTGATGCTGAATCGGGATGTGTGTGTTTCCGTTTTCATGTTGATGCCTCTCTGTATGTGAACAAATGTGTTGTGAGACTAGCATGGATATGGAACAGCACGTCGCATGACTGGAGCACTGGCGGCGCAGCAAAATTTGCATGAGCTTCCTCGAAAAGCTTCGTTGTCGATGCAATCATGCGGGCATAAGCTGGACGCATCCCGACTCATCCGAAAGCGCCCATGTCCGCCGTCCTCAAAGAAGTTTCCGACACCCGCCAG
Source organism: Massilia sp. 2TAF26 (assembly GCF_052115005.1). NCBI lineage: Bacteria > Pseudomonadati > Pseudomonadota > Betaproteobacteria > Burkholderiales > Oxalobacteraceae > Massilia > Massilia sp. 2TAF26. The sequence goes on along the minus strand of NZ_JBFRFV010000024.1, from coordinate 66,594 downwards.
CATTTCGTCATCAAGGCCTTCGACGCCCCGCTGGGGGTCGAGGTGCTCGGCCTCGACCTGTCCCGGCCCCTGTCGAACGAGGACTTCGCGCGCCTGCACCGCGCCCACCTCGAGCACCATGTGCTGGTGTTCCGCCACCAGCACATCACGCCCGGCCAGCAGGTGGCCTTCAGCCGCCGTTTCGGTCCGCTGCAGATCCACGTGCTGCGCCAGTTCCAGCTGCCGTCGGATCCCGAAGTCCTGATCGTCTCGAACATCCGCGAGAACGGCCAGCCGATCGGCCTTGGTGATGCCGGCCACTTCTGGCATTCCGACCTGTCGTACAAGGAAAAGCCGAGCCTCGGCTCGATGCTGCACGCCCAGGAACTGCCGCTCGTGGGTGGCGATACCCTGTTCGCCAACCAGCACACGGCCTGGGAGCGGCTGCCCGGGCACCTGCAGCGCGCCGTCGCGGATCTGAAGGCCGAGCACAGCTACCTGAATCGCTATGCCGACCTGCAGAAGCGCAATCCCTGGCGCCCGAACCTGACCCAGGCCCAGATCGACGAGGTCAAGCCGGTCGTGCATCCGGTCGTGCGCACCCATCCCGAGACCGGCCGCAAGGCGCTGTTCGTCAGCGAGCATTTCACGACCCGCATCGTCGGCCTGCCGGACGACGAGAGCCGCGCGCTGCTGGACGAGCTGTTCGAGCGCAGCACCCGCCCCGAGCACATCTACCGCCACCAGTGGCAGCCGCAGGACATGGTGTTCTGGGATAACCGCTCGCTGATGCACCTGGCGGCCGGCTGCCCGGACCAGCAGCGCCGCAAGCTCTACCGCACCACCATCGAAGGCGACGTCCCGTTCTGAACCATCATAAACAGACCACCATGCGCACCCCATTCCGCACCCCGTTTCGCTACGTATCGAAGATCGCCGCCGGCCTGACCCTGTCCGCGCTGGCCCTGTCCACCGTCCTCGCCACCCCGGCCCGCGCCGAGGGCCAGTTGCGCATCGCCCAGCAGTTCGGCCTCGTCTACCTGCTGCTGAACGTGGCGGAGGACCAGAAGCTGATCGAGAAGCACGCCAGGCTGCAGGGCGTGCCGGTCAAGGTCGAGTATGTCCAGCTGTCGGGCGGGAATGCCGTCAATGATGCCCTGCTGTCCGGCTCCATCGACGTGGCCGGCGCCGGCGTCGGCCCGCTGCTGACGATCTGGGACCGCACCGCCGGCCGCCAGAACGTGCGCGGCATCGCCTCCCTCGGCAACTTTCCCTACTACCTGGTCAGCACCAACCCGAAGGTGAAGACCATCGCCGACTTCGGCGACAAGGACCGCATCGCGCTGCCGGCAGTGTCGGTGTCGGTGCAGGCGCGGATCCTGCAGATGGCGGCGGCGAAGCGCTGGGGCACGGCGGAGTTCGCGCGCCTGGACCGCCTGACGCAATCCCTGCCGCATCCGGACGCGGCGGCCGCGCTGATCGCCGGCCAGACGGAGCTGAACAGCCACTTCGGCAATCCGCCTCTATGTAGAACCGTTTTGTGCGTCCATAAGAACCCTGTTTCAAACCATTGCTCCCAAAATAAAGCGCCTTTTTTTTCGGCTTGATGAGTCCATAATATTCCATTAAAATCCATTTAATTCTATATCGATGTGGAGTCAATGTGATGTCCGAATCAATTGGCGATGATGCGTTCGTGGTTAGGTCGATCCGCAAGAACGAAGGCGGAAACCTACACCTTCTCTTCCACACCGATCCGTTCGTTCCTGTACGGATACCGTTTCAATACATGACACTTTATGCTGACGATCACTACGCGGAGTCTTCGCGAGGCCAACACGTTCGCACACTCAAAGCTCTGTACCACTACTGTCAAGTTGTGGCCGAATTTGATTTGGACGCCCTCCTCATGAGCGGACGGTTGCCAAACGTAGATGTGCTTACGGGGTTCGCACGCTGGATGCGCAATGGACGAAAAGACCCCGCAAACCTCGTCGGCAGGATCGGCCTTGCCAGCGAAGATGAGGTCATCCTGCGCAACACCGTCACGGACTACATGAACCACGTAAAGCAATACCTGCACTGGGCTGCGTACACTTTTGCAAGCGGTGGCGGCTCCGAGGAGCAGATCGGAGAGCAGTTCAAAGAAGTGAAGGACTGGGTGAATCGCTACTTCAGTCGATTCACCGGTCCGCCTCGACCTTTGACCACAAAGGGTCTCGATAAAGCCCAAATGTATAGACTGAGATCAGTCGCGCGTCCTCGATCACCCAATAATCCATTTAAGAGCGAAGCAGTACAGTTTCGGAACTGGTGCATTCTCGAAATCTTGTACGCCACTGGTATGCGGCGCGGCGAGTTGCTTTCTGCACTCTCCTCCGACATGCCTAGCATTCACAATGATCATAAATGGCTGGTCAGGAAACGCCCGGCAGATCCAAGGGACCGGCGAAATCCTCGGCCAGATGTTAAGACCAAGGAGCGAGACATCCAACTCTTGCCCCGGCATTCGGACCTGCTCAAGAAGTATGTCGACAAGTATCGATTCACGTACGCCGTCGATGCCTCTGGAATCCAGAAAAAGCGAAAACCGCCACATGACTTCTTGTTCATTAATACAGTTAATGGCGCGCCGCTATCGCTCGATTCAATCAATAAGATGCTCCTCGATTTGGAGCGAGCGGCATTCCCCAAGGAGGAGGTGGACCTGCACCCCCATATACTCAGGAATACGTACTGTAACGAGTTTATGGAGCACGCCGTCAACATAGACAAACGGACACTGAGCGAGGCGATGGAAGAGCTGCGCCGACTGTGTGGTTGGACCCTTAAATCCGACATGCCCCGCCTATATGCGGAAAAATGGATGCAAGACGCGGCGGATGAGGCGCAACGCAGCAGGCTATTGGGTCAGGAAGCACAAGATGTCGCATCAGGAAGAAGGCAGATAGGATGAGCCAACTCGCACACCGAAGCAATGTTGCCCTTCTGGATATCGGCGCCGATGAATATGACGACCAAATCCGACGGTATAACCCACCACTTGGTCTTAGCTACCGTTTCAAAAACCCTGGCACCGTCGCGGTAGGCCAAAGGCCGAACCCAGACAGAGACCCAGCGCGCGTCGACGTCAGTGGCGAAATCTGGAAATGGAGGATTAGTGGTAGCAGCATAGCCTGGGATCGGATCATCCTAATAAGCCCTCTCAAGGAGGCTATGAAGGCATTTATCTGTTACTACATTGAGAACACCTCATGGGTGTCTGCCTATCATCACTATAACAAGTTCAAGGCAATGCAGGACATTCTCAAAGATCCATCGGTTTGGCCTTGGACGCAGGAGCACGTTCTGCGCTTGTTGGCGGCACAACGGCGGCAAAATGAATTCGGCACATTCAAAAACTTCTATGTCTGGGCCGAAGATATGCACATTCCCGGCTTCGAGCGCAATATCGCCCACAGGATCAAAGACATACCTTGGCATGGGGGACGGGCAGATGATGCCAAGAGGACGCGCAAGCACGTACTCTCCTTAAGCGAGGAACGACTACTAAGGGAGACGCTAAGACAGACTGCTCCCTATGATCATAAGCCGCTTCCGGCTTCCTACTCCCCGGATGCGGCGATTTCTTTGGTCGAGGTATGCTCACTGCTCGGCTATGGAGACGGTTACCGGACCCTCTACCACGCAGATATCACCCGTATTCTCAGTATGCTAGCAGTGAAGGCTGTAGAAGGAAAAAAGGGCGAAAAGTATATCGACCGATTCTACCGAATGGGCGATGTCATTCCCGCGATCCACCGCCTACATATCGCAAACAAGCTTGATCACCTGCGCAATAACATCGCGTGCCATCTGGCGTATGCACTGGGGCCACGCGCAGCCCAAATTGCAGGCATGGATGAAGAAGGCTTTAAGAAGGTCGTAGATGACGGCGTTACGTACTACTCTATCGACGTGCCCCGTAGGAAGAAGCGGTACGAGGGAAAAGCAGCAAAGCGCCGGAAATTCCCTGCAGAGATTGGCCTTGGCCAGAAAATCGAGGAGTATATCCAGCTAAAGCGAAAAGCCGAGAATGAAGGTTTGTATGAGAGGCGCGCCTCTGGCCCGGTTCCGCTGCTTTATGCAGGTGTAGGTGATAAAGCTTACTGGCAGCCTGGAAAGCCAATGGCCAAGCCAACGCGGCCAGTGGAAGAACATGCGGCACTTTATATCGCAGCCTTCGCACGGCGCGCCGGCGTCAATAGGTCGTCAGTCGAATTTCGGGCGAACGTGGCTCAGCGCCTGGCCGACGCCGGTTATTCCGCCGAACTGATCGCAGAGGTGCTGGATCATGACCGTTTAAACCATGTCAAAGCATACGTTCAAGCGGCGCTTGGACTGAGCGAAATCCTTGAAAAAGCGCTTGCGAAACATGATGGCTACCAAGAGCATGTGGCCAAACTGCGGGGTGCCACAGCGGTCATGCCCCTAAAAAACATCACAAGGAATACAGATGTCATCAGCGGCATCGTCAATCACAAGCTTGTATCCGGGATCGGCGGATGTGACCGGCGCGCAACTGGTGGTGGGCCGTGCGACAAGGAGATAGTGTTTTCCTGTTACGGCGGCTGCAATCACTTCCATCCCTTTGATGATGTCACCGTCCACCAGCAGGTGTTGGAGGCGCTAGAAGCTGAAGTCGTCGAGATTGTGGAGGAATCGGGCTCAAATGAGCCGGTGAAGCTGGCATTCACGTTCCAAGAATCCATCCTTGACGTCAAGGCGGTCATTCAGCTTGTGGAGGAGTTCAACGATGATCAACACGAATAACACTGCGACATCGCGCCTCGATGAATTGGTCGATGAAGTCAAAATCCAGCTTGAGACCTTGATTCAGAAACGTAAAGATCTCGGCCTCAATGTCAGCATAGATTGGACCGCGCCTGTCTGGGACTTAAAGGATATTGCGCACGATCGTAACCCAGACAACGGAGCGTTAAATCTACGGTTCGAGAGAATTACCTACGTCAAGCGGAATGGCCGTATAGAGGTAATGGGAGGCAAGAGTCTGGACCGCGAGCCGCTCATGCCATGGCTGGAGAAGTTTGCAAAAGTAGCCTGCGCTTACTACTTGTGCGAAGAAAAAAAGAGCTACGCAGGGATTGATGCATACCTATATTCGTTGCGCTGGTTGAATGAGGTGGTAAGGGAGTATCCGGTAGAAGGATTGCACGACTTGCTGCCGCATCACTTCACTAAAGTTAAAGCATGGTTGGAAAAAACATCGCTGCGTGCACAGAAGAAATGGGTGACCTGTATGCGGCTTGCGTCGCTCGTCCAGCTAATAGACAAGTTCGGGCTTACCGATCAACGCGTGAAATACGTGAACCCTTATAAAAAGCCAGACGAGAAAAAGAAAGACAGGACGACTCCACCATTTGCAATGGACATGCTGTACCACTGCATTAACAACCCTATTGATGACAACGAGCGCATCCTAATGGAACTGCTACGCCTTCATGTGGCAGCAGGGGATCGCGCGGGCGAGACACAGACAATTCCAACCGATTCCTTCTTTAATGATAAGGGCGGAACACTGGTGAAACTGGATCGCGAGACCGAAGCAAGGGGGCACAACTACGGCTTGCGTTATCTACGCGAAAAAGCGGATGGCGGCGTCGAGATCAAGCCCTTGGACAAAGGTGCCTACGAGAATGTAAAAATCGCAGTGGATGCCTTGAACCGCCTGTGTGCGCCAGCACGAGCAAGAGCCAAGCTTCTAGCGGACATGCCAGGTCGTTTCCCTCTACCGAAGGATCTAGGTGGAACGGAGTTCTACTCGCCAAGAGAGTTCCTCACGAGGGAGTGCCTCGAAGAGGTCATCGGTAAAACGGATGTTTGGACGTGGTTAAAGAAGAACAACGTCAAAAAATATACTCCCATGGAGGCGCGAGCCCAAGGATGGGCGGGAAAAATCAAGTCATCTCAAATGTATCTGGTTCTGGTCGCCGATGTCGAGCGTGCATGCCTTTCTTTGATGGATGACCTGGTGGTGTTGCGCCATCGGGACGGCACCCCGAAGGTTTGGATGCACGACTTGCTTTGCGTGGTGTTTGAGGATCAACTGAGCTTCGCCGGGAAGTACACGGTGCGTACATTATTCCCTAAATTAGTCAAGCGCGACAAGCTCCATGCAGAACTTGGGAATGCTAACAACAGTTCAAACATCTTTACGCGAAGGGGATTGACTCTTCCGGACGGTAGCCCAATAAAGATCAGGACGCACCAGCCTCGCCATACGCGAAACAGATTCCTTGATGAGGCAGGACTGTCTCCAATTCAGCAAGCACATGCAATGGGGCGCGACCCTATCCAGAATGAGTACTACCAAGGCGGCAGCGATATCACCATCGTCCAGAAATCTCACCTAGATCGGCTTAAAAAAGCTGAACATACAGCTAGGACTGCCATCGTCAAAGATGCAGTCCGCGCGAGGTTGATAGAGGGAGCCATTACTGAGGCATACCACCGGTTGAGAGACCTAAGCGTGATCAAAGCGGAGGAATTCCTTGAGGATCAAATCGGTCAAGTCCTAGTAACTCGTTTCGGCGCATGCACAAATGAATGGTCCGGGCAGTCATGCCCGAAACACAACAAGTGCTTCAAACGCTGCAAGTCATATCACGTCACTGGGGTAGATTCCGAGCGTATCCAGTTAGAGAAGGAGCTCAGCATTCAACGCAAGCACCGAGCAAAAGTAAAAGAACTCGCAGAAGAAAAGGTCTACAGGGCTGATACCGCTTTGCATGGTCTGGATACAGAGATCGAAGCTATCGAAGAGGCTTTGGCGCAGTGGGCGCGTGCTGCTGCCAAACGCAAAGAGTTGGAAGGGAAAGCCGGCGTGCTGGGCCACATCCCCGTCAGCGTGCAGGTCTACCCAGACGGTGAGTCACATTACAAGGAAGTGAAGCGTCCGCGTGGCAATGCGGACGGAATAGGAGTTTGATCGTGCCAGCAGCCAAAGCAGCAAGTCGTAAAGAGCAGGTCGTGCGCAAGCGGACACCGACGCCAATGATTCGGCCGAAGGTTCAGGAGGTACTGGCTAAGGTGGTGCGGGAAGACGAATTTCCGTCGCGCCGAGAGATCGCCGATCGCGCCGGCATTAGCCAGCAAACGCTCTACAACCACGCGCTGGACCTTGTTGAGGAGGCGGAGTCGGTGTGGGCGAAGGAGCACTCGCCGCAGATTCAGCCGGAACCAAAGCGTAGGGAGGAGGAAATCCTCCGCCAGAAGAACGAGGAAATCGCGCGCCTTGAACGGCAACTGAACGATGTAACCCAGCGTATGACTTGGATGCTTAAGGCAGTCCAGCAGTACGCGCCCAAGGCCCTACCAAGGATCACGGAAGTTCTACTCCCGAACTACCGCCCTGACAAGGAGTCTGACAATGGCTGACAGCTATCACAAGTTGGAAGCGTGGATCATCTCAAAGAAAGAGCCGAGTACCGGCAAGGTGCGCACCGGCGCCGACGGCAATCCCGACTTGACAGGGATTGAGTTGAACAACAACAACGGGACTATCAACCGGACCTGGCTCGCCAAGCATCTGCAGATCTACGATCGCTCTGCGTTCAAGACGGCTCGCTGCACTCAAGCCATCAAGGCGTTCGAGAAGGAATTGGGCATCCACGCGCCTTCCGGGAAAAAGCCCAAGCTCATGACGGCATCACAGGAGCAGCTTGAACGCATGAAGGCGGAAAAGGAAAAGCTCGCCAACAAGCTGCTGCAAGTCAGCGCCAACCTCAAGGAGGCCCAGAAGGAAATCCAGGAGCGAAACCGTCAGCTTAAGCAGTACGCCGAGATTCGCCGCTTCCAGCTTGAGACTGGACGCAATGTGCCAGGGCTGCATGTGGTGGCACTGCGCCAGGAGGAAAAGTAATGTCCTCGCTTGCCCTCGCGTCTGATCATGGCAATGCATCCGTCACCTTGAGCGTCCGGTCGGTTAGGTGGTTCCACCCTGTCAAGGGAGCGATCTTTAGTGGGTATGACGCCAGCGGTCTGCTGCAGGTCGTCCGTGTAGCCCCAGGCCGGTGTTCATCGGTTGGGCGCAAGTTTGAGAAGGGAGAAATCTGGCACGTTGACGGCGTATGGGAACGCTACAACGATACCAACCAGATCCTCGCAGATAAGTGTTCGCTTTTGAAGCCCGTTCATGGGCGCTTGCTGGTCAACTACCTAAAAGAGACGTTTGCCGGCGTTGGCCCCAAGCGCGCACAGAAGTTGTTCAACCACTTTGACCAGCGCGGCATCAGCCTGGCCGACGTGCTGGATACCAGGGATATCACAGCATTGCTTGATGTCCTGCCAAGTGCTGAGGTGGCCGAGCAGTTGGTCGAACAGTGGCACGATAAGATGGCAGAAACGCAAGTCATTCGCGGCCTGGAAGCGCTCGGGCTACCAACGAAGCTCGCCAACAAACTCATTGCGCTATGGGGAGACCAGGCGCTTGCCGTTATCGACGCCAACCCCTACTTCCTTCTCGCACTGATCGGCTGGAGCAAAGTTGACCGAATTGCGCACCAGCACGGCATTAGCGCCCGCGATGAACGGCGCTTGATTGGAGCGGTGGAAGCGGCCCTCTACCGGCGATTGGATGACAAGCATACCTTGACCGCGCATGTGCCGCTTCGCACTCGCGTCATTAACCTCCTGAACGAAACGGTAGCCGGCCATCTTTGGTCGCGCGCCGGCGTGAAGACTGGCGAGGATGCAATCGCGCTCGCGCTTAACGCCGGCGTGGCAACCGGGGACCGGACGACCGGCTACCAGTCCGCAAGCACTGCCCATATGGAGCGGCAACTGAGGGACCGCATCAAAACCATGATTCAGGGTGAGAGGCCGGTGCAGCAAGTCCTCTTCAACATGGAGGGCGAGGTGCAGGGCGACGTGTGGCGACAGCTAGAGGAGACCCTGTTCGACGGGTACTATCTGCGCGACATGTTTGTCCTGTATGAGCAGTCGAACCCCAAGCTTACGCAACAGCAGAAGGATGCCGTCGCTGCAGTCATTGAGCGCCAGATCGTCATCCTTACTGGCGGGGCCGGTACGGGGAAAACGTCTGTTATGCGTGTCATACATGAGGTGGTGCGCGGCAAAGGCTGCACGATCCATCAGATGGCGCTTACTGGTAGAGCGAAGGAGCGTATGCGGGAGGCAACCGGGTACGACGCAACGACTATCGCCAAGTTCCTCCGCGATGTGCGCTTGAAGAAGATTACGGTGACGCACAACGATCTCGTGATTGTGGATGAGGGGAGCATGATCGGCCTCTCCACGCTGTACCAGATCGTCGATGTTTTGCCCGAGGGGACCCACTTGCTTCTTGTTGGCGACCCAGGACAACTGCCGCCGATTGAGTTTGGGCTGACCTTCCATGTCCTAGCCAGCGCCGACAGCGCAGCACCGAAAATCGAACTCACGAAGGTTCACCGCCAGGCCGCAGAAACAGGCATTCCGCAGATCGCCGCAGATGTGCGGAACGGTATCGTGCCCACAATAGGCGAATACCAAGGGCTGCGCGACGGTATCAGCTTCGTGCAATGCGAGCCGGGAGAAATGGTTAATCGCATGTTCGAAATACTTAATGAACTTGGCGGCATCAGTGATGCCCAGATCGTGGGCGCTGTGAAGGGCGGCAAGGCCGGCACTCTGATAACGAACCGCCGCTTCCATCAATGGCTCGCAGAGAGCCGATGCCGAGAAGTTCTGATGGGCGAACAGTTTGCCGTTGGCGATCCGGTCATCTACCTTGAGAACGACATCGACCGTGATTTGTACAACGGCACGCTCGGCGTCATCACCGGGATCGGTCGCGACGATACGAACCCGGGTCTATTCTGCCGATTCGAGGGCAAGGACTATGTGGACTTCATCGGGACAGAATACCTGTACAAAATGGCTTTGGCATATGCGGTGACGACGCACAAGGCGCAAGGAAGCCAGTTCAAGCGCGTGATCATTCCAATCTTGAAGTCGCGGCTGCTTGACCGGACGATGCTCTACACGGCCTTGACGCGAGCGCGCCAACAAGTGGTGTTCGTTGGCGACCGGCGACTGTTTGATGAGGCAGTCAGCGCGCAAGCAAGCGCACTGTTGCGTGAGGTGGGCTTCAGAATTTAAGTACGTTTATCAAAACCTGACTTGCCAAGAAAGCAATGCAGGCCGTACACTGAGCCTTACGAACGGCCGGGTTCGGCCAGTAGCAGACATGGAACCCGGCCACTGCGGAGTGTGTTGCCAACCGTCTGGCCCCCGAATCCCGCAGTGAAGACCCGCTGCTGTTTCGTCTAAGCAATAGGGTCGGGACAGCGGCCGTGTCGGAAATGGGGACCTTGCTCACGCAGGCGTTTGCCGAAGTGCTCCAGACTGCTGGCAAGACCCGGCGCGCGTTCCTGGTCATCGACGAGGCCGATTCGCTGGCGGCCGTCAGGTATGGCCGGGGTCTATTCGGTCAAGACCCTGTCGACAATAGCGTAGCTCCACATCGGTTTCGGCTTGCTTGCGTAGCAGCACGGTTTGTTCCTGGAGTAGCTCTTGTACACGCCGCTCCGCGGCTTCCAGATTCGACTGGAGCAACGACTCTCTACCGAGGCTGACTGCCAACTGCGTTTCCGATGCGCGAGCTTGCTCGGAAAGGGTGTCATTGGTGTGCTGGACACGCTCCTGCATCGCTCGGCTTTGCACCAAGTCTGATTCGTATCGACCGATGGTTTGCTCCATGTTGATGGATGTTCGTCGAAGCTCCTCGGCAGCTTCCTGCAGCTTCGCATGCTCTGCAGTCAGTTGATTGTGCGCGTTACTCAACTGGTCGAACTTGGCATTCGCGGCAGCAACCTCGGTTTGCGCTTGAGAGAGCTGGTCGCGTAGCAGCATCGTGGCGTGCGCTGCCTCGGCGAGCTGGGTGTCGCTGCGCTCGCGTTCCCTTTCCCATCGCGCTTGCGTGGCCGCCTGAAAATGCTCGAATTGTTGGCGGCCCAAACTGAGCTGCTCTTGCAAATTGGCGATGTCGGCGTGGCGTTCTTCCAGGTGTTGCTGAAGCAATGCTTGGGCCAGCGCGTGTTTTTCACGTTCGACTTGCTCAACGTCGAGCTGCCGCCGCAGCGAAGCGAGATCATCCGACGCGCGCGCAAGTTCCTGGGTCCGCGCATCGCATAGTGCGCTGCATTGCGCCAACTGTGCAGTGATCGTGCTGACCGCGTTCTCCAGTTCCTCGATGCGCGATTGCGCCTCTTGCTTCGTCGTGGCGAGTGCTTCATCGAAGCGTTGGCGGGTGTCTTCATATAAACGCCGCACGGCGTCGAGCAGGTCAGGCGGCAGGCGGTCACCTGCAGCGTTGGCAGTACCGGTCAGCTCGTCTTTCCAACGTTTTAGCAGGGGAGCGATCGTGCTCTTGCTGCCGGATCCGAGCACAGCACGGACGCCATCGACAGTCGGATTTTCTCCACGATCCAATAGCCCCAGTGCGGCCTTGGCAACTTGCGAGTAGTCAATTCCAGCTCGGCCCATTTTCCGACACCTTTCGTAACGTAGTACATAATATGTAATAGTACGTTAAAACCCGTGCCCGCCGGGTCGTATGTGCTTTCTTTCTGACCCCCGATAATGCAATTTATCGCGGGTTAGGGGCAGGGAGTGCTACACTTGACTGTACTGTCTGTGGTTTGGAGTTTCCATGTCATCTACGCTCGCTCCCCTTGAAACATTGCCTGGGCCGGACATCACAGCTACCGGCAGTTCCTCCGACGAGCTTGCGCTCAGGGAGAAACATGCAGGTTTTCTCGAGTCGGCAACGTCGGCCAACACGCGCCGCACTTACCAGAGTGCGATCCGTCACTACCTGTCGTGGGGTGGAAGACTGCCCGCAGACGAGAGCATGGTGATCCGCTATATGCTGGCGTGCGCCGAGATCCATAACCCTCGAACGGTCGCCCTGCGAATCACAGCGTTGTCGCGTTGGCACGTCCATCAGGATTTCCGTGATCCAACCGCGACCGCGACAGTCCGCAAAACGCTGCTGGGCATCTCGCGCAAGAACGGAAAACCGAAACGCCAGGCGAGGGCGCTGCCCGTTGAAGATCTCGATCGTATTTCGTCCGCCTTGATCAAAAGCGACGCCCTCCGCGCAGTTCGCGATAACGCATTGCTTCAGGTCGGTTTCTTTGGCGGATTTCGACGCAGTGAACTGGTCGACATTTACATCGAGCACCTCGGTTGGGAGAGGGAAGGGCTAACGATTCTCTTGCCTAGATCAAAAACCGACCAGACAGGGCAGGGCATCCTAAAAGCTTTGCCATTCGGTCGCGGACAGCGTTGCCCTGTACGCGCCCTTCAGGCATGGCTGGAACGCGCCGCTATCTCCGAGGGGCCCGTGTTTCGTGCTATTTCACGGTGGGGGCAGATCCAAGAGACGGCGCTGCATGCATCGAGCGTCAACGAGATACTTTCAGCTGCTGCAGAGTTGGCGGGCCTGAATTACACCCCCTCGTTATCGAGTCATAGCCTGCGTCGAGGCATGGCCACAAGCGCGCGTCGTGCCGGCGCAGGATTCAAGGAAATCAAGAAGCAGGGCGGATGGCGCCATGACGGCACAGTACACGGGTACATCGAAGAAGCGGATCGCTTTTTGGAGAACGCCGTTAACGTGTTATTGAATGGCAACGTCGACGGTGCGCCAGAAGAGGCGTCACCCGAAAGGTTCGATGGATAGTGCTGAGCATTGGGCTGGCGCCCGGTTCCTTCCTGGTTTCCGAAAACAGCTACGCCAAGACGGGGCACGGCGACCTCCATCAGGTTCATTTCCATTGCTTCTTCTCTGGGGAAGGTTGATCGCGAGGACTTGTCGGATGCTCGGGCGCGGCGGGTGAACGCCTTATCCACGTATCGATCGTACGTCGCCGCCAAGAGGAGTCTAGTCGAGGCCAACCTGGTAACTTGCGGCCAAACTCGTTTATTGGTTTCTCTACGCTTGTACGGTGTGCACGAGCCCCCGATCAGCGAAGCCTTCTATTTCGTGTCGGCTGTTTTGGCTTCGCTGCATTTTGCCTCCGACCTTCAACAACGCCTGGGGGGCATGACTCTACTTCGCTAAAGAGTTCAGACAGCGTCACCTGGAGGACGTAGCAAAGGGTGGCGAGCGTCAGAACAGAAGGGTTGGCAAGCCCCCGCTCGATGTCCGACACAAACGTCCGGTTAATCTCGGCGGCAAACGCAAGTTCTGCCTGGCTCATGCCCGCGGCAATACGTAATCGTTTTAAATTGTCGCCAACCGACCTAAAGACCGGATTTTTCTCGAAGGATTCGTGTTCTGGCGTAGATGTCATGGGGCAAATGATGCCTGTTGCACGCGCAACAAGCGACATGCCATACACGACGTATCTACGCATGGTATACACGACAAAGCAATGTCGTGTATATTCCTATAGTGCGGCGCGCCATGGCCTTCTGGCAGTAGGCTGTGCTTCGGATTCGTTTCGTGCTGCGTACTTCAATTCGCTGGTCAAGCCTGAACGTTGTCAGGCGGCGCTATACCTTGATTAATCGAGATCACACATGTTTCACGCTTACCAGAACGAAGAATATGCAGATCGTATCGACGTTCTCCGGAGGTTGTTCGATCAGCCTGGGCTGCACATGTACCAGTTCGTCGAGCTTCCAGTTAACACCCATTTGTTCCACGTCGATGTCGCCCCGGTCAGCGAGGAAAGCAGGTGGCAGCGCTTCATTTTCGAAAACCCTGCAACCATTTTTGAGTTTGCTGAAGCCGAAGAAATTGTCGACTTCCATATTCATCTTCAGACAAGGCGCATGCCTGGCTCGGACTACCAGCTGAAGCGCGTGGTCGAGATTTCGATAGGAAGCGCAACCAGCGGCGAACTCGTGTACGTATTCTCTTGTGCAGATGGCTCGACCGAAATTAGTGGTTTCAGCGGGTTGAGTCTCGGCGATATCGTCCGTAAGGCGCCTGTTTGGCGCCAACCAAGTATCGCCGAATAAAGGGCAAGCAGAACGCAGAATGCGCCCCGGCGACGGCGACGGCGACGGCGACGGCTAGGGCGATGTGGAGGTCGGCCGCGATTCAAGCGCCGCCAGCGTTTGATGCCTTGAGCGCTGCCCGTGCTTGGCGCTTGGTTTAAGCGATCGATATCGGCCACGCTAGTTACTGATTTATGCGCGTTGTCTCGAGGCGACCAGGTAGAGCACAGCCTGATTTGAGAGGGAACTCAGCAAGATGATTGGAAGTGTGCGGAACTATGATGCTTTCAGCAACGGTGTTCAATATGCAAGGCTGACGCAATTGACGCAGGTATGCGACATTTGCGCTTGGTGATCCATGCGCGGTCGATCCCTTAGTTCTTAAATGCAGTGGAACGAGCGTACAGACGTGTGTTGATACTTCTGCAATATTGCGTCTAACGTAGCGCATACCAGTTTTCCCAATCCTGGAAACGGGCAGGGTAGTGAGACCATTTAACTGTGCGCTGACAGTCCTTCAAGCCTTGGAAAATTGCTCTTAGCAAAGACAGGGAAATCCGCAATGAAGGCAGCAATCAAAAAGGTTTTCGAAGGCGGTGACTGGCTCATGGCAGACGAGATCGATCATCATCAGGAGGGGGGCTCACAGGTGATATCGAACCTCGCAGGCGAATGGAAGCGCTGCGGACGTGTGTTTAGTGTCACCTACGAAGGCGAGGAATATTTCGCTCGATATCAGTTCGATTCCTTATATCGCCCCTTAGCAGTCATCAAAGAGGTTCTACAAGCCTTCGGACAGTACGACGATGCCTGGTCTGTTGCAGCATGGTTTTACTTTCCCAACGCTTGGATTGCAGTAGATAGCGTCAATGGGCCGTTTCCTGTATCGCCAAAAGACGCGTTAGGGCGAGTTGACGAGATCATCAACGCTGCACGCCAGCGTAAAGGAACATACGTGGCATGACTTCGAGAGCGTTGAGTAGCGCGGTCGGACATTGAGCAAGTGACGACCGCAAGGGTTCTTGATTTTTCTAGCGCGTCACGGCGGAGGCTGCTGCGCTCGATCATCGTCTTCGCCTGCCTGATGGAAGGCCTGTTCTTCTACGTCGGCTTCACCCAGATCCTGGCGCTCGGTCGTCAAAATAAAATGACCGGCGCCGCCGAGCAGTACCAGTACATCCTGCGCGACGAGTGCATGCACTGCAACTTCGGCATCGACCTGATCAACACGATCAAGATGGAAAACCCGCAACTGTGGACCGCCGAGTTCAAGGAAGAGATCAAGCAGTTGTTCCTGAAGGCCGTCGAGCTCGAATACCGCTACGCCAAAGACACCATGCCGCGCGGCGTGCTGGGCCTGAACGCCCCGATGTTCAAGGGTTACCTGCGCCTCATCGCCAACCGCCGCGCCGTCCAGATCGGCCTGGACGCGCTGCTCCCGAACGAGGAAAACTCCTTCCCGTGGATGAGCGAGATGATCGACCTGAAGAAGGAGCGTAACTTCTTCGAGACCCACGTGACCGAGTATCAGACCGGTGGTATGCTGCGCTGGGATTAATACCCACTGTCGACTTCGTTAGGCTTTGCGCGAAGCCGTTAACTGTACCCGCTTCTGGAAAGGCGTGCTCTCCAGCGCCGTACTACCGAGCAAACTAACCCACATTTTCTGCGGAGAACGCGCCTTAGCAAGGGCGAAAGCCAAGGCCGCGACGCCGTTCCACTGGACTACGCGATAATTGTAGCGCCGTGAGGTTTGCCGGTCTGAAAGCCCTTCCAAGTCAACTACCAGTTCCAAACGCATTCGATCCTTCCCCCATGTCGCTGCCATGAAAGCAGTCCGGCCGCATTCAAACTGCTCACTCCCATCTACCGGCCTTCGACAGCTACTCTCGAGTTAGTATCAATTCGTCCTCCCAAAATACACAGATTTGACCTGATCGGCTAATTTGTGGCCACGGCGATTGTTAGTCTTCGACTTCAGGCAGCCTGTCCTTGGCGTCTTTCACGTCCGACTGCGGCCGGCGTCCGGTTGCCAAGAGCAGAGTGCGGACGCTCATTGTTATAGAAGTGCCGCCATTTCTCAATGATCAGCTTGGCTTCTTGCCGGCTGACGAACCACTCCCGGTTCAGGCATTCGTCACGCAGCTTGCCGTTGAAGCTCTCGACGAAGCCGTTCTGCCACGGACTGCCTGGCTTGATGTAGGCCGGCCCGATGTTCTGGTCGCGCAGCCATTTCATGACAGCCGTGGCGGTGAATTCAGCGCCGTTGTCCGAGCGGATGAAGGCCGGCTTGCCATAGATGCGCATCCGCCTGGACAGCGTCAGGATGACGTCCTGGCTGCGCAACGATTTGCCGACTTCAATGGCCAGGCATTCGCGCGTGTTTTCGTCCAGGACGCATAGCATCTTGAGCGGTCCACCGTTGGCCAGTTGGTCGTGCACGAAATCATATGTCCACACGCCGTTGGGCGCAGTCGAACCAGGGATGCGTATGTCGCTGCCACAGCGGCGTTTTCTCGGGCGGCGCTTGGGCAGGTTCAGCCCCAGCTTGCTCCACAGCCGCCATACACGGCTTACCTTCGTGTCCGTCATCACTGCGATGCGCCGATAGCCAAACCGTGGATAACGGCCCGACGCTTCCATCAGCTGTGCTCCCAGCGCCTGATCCTTGGCCGACCGCTTCAGCTCATAATTGCCCACGCGTCGACTTACCCCGGCAAATCGGCAGGCTACGCGCTCGGATAAGCCTTTGCTCTTCAGGATCTCAAGCGCTTGCCTTCTGGCTGCCGGGGTTACCATTTTTTTCCGGCGATCTCCTTCAGTCCTTCGATCGCCAGCAACTGCTCAGCCAACAGCTTTTTCAACTTCGCGTTCTCGGCCTCCAGGTCTTTCAGCCGGCGCGCTTCCGGCACCGTCATCCCGTTGTACTTGTTCCGCCACCGGAAAAAGGTCTGCTCGGTAATGTTGTGCTTCCTGCAGAGATCGCGGATGACTACGCCATCAACCTCGCCCTGGCGCAGGATCCCAATGATCTGCTCTTCGGTAAAACGTTTCTTCATCTAGCCTCCATGTATAAAAATAACATGAAGACTAACTATCCAGTTGGCTACAAAATTCCGATCAGGTCAGATTCCCTCGCGCTTAGCAGCTTAACACTTACTGCATTGTTGTATAAATGTCTAATAAGAAAAATGCACAAAGATACATTGCCTCAATCTCGTTAACTTAATTAAAATAACCTTTCTTCACGGAACTGAAATCTACTAACTTTCCATATTTTCAGTACCTGGTGCATGGCCCTGTAAGTAGCCTTCCAGTCAAGTGACGATTGCGTGTTGATTGAACGCTTGTCGCACATCACATGCCGCTCGTCAACAATGCAAATTAAAGGAAGCAAACGATGTTTTGCGTAGTAAAAGGCCGTGAGCGCGACGGTCTGAGCAAGCTTGTGAGCACTGGTGCAGAGTGCACCGTCGAGTATTTTGATTCCCCAGTTGACGGCGGTATCGCCCGATGCAAGATTCCGAAATCCGCGATTTTTCCCAAACGTCTTGGCCGCAATGTCCGGGTCTACGTGTACCGCGAGTTAGAAAACGCCTGGCGCGTCGGTCGCGTGCAAGAAGACGACGGCAGTGGCCTGTACGTCCGGTTCAGCCACAAGGACGATCAGTATGTCGATTATGCCGACGCCTTCGTACGTTGGAAGCGACCCATTCAAAATCCGGCCGAATATCTGGCGCGTTTTATCACTGAGACCCCACAGTACGCAGAAGCCCGCTCGGCCTTCTTGCAGAGCTACACTCAACAACGCGGTGCCGCGTCCGGGATCAAGGCGCTTCTCTCGTCATCTGTCGAACTCAACCCGCATCAGATCGACGTCGCGCGACGCGTCCTGAACGACCCTTCGCAACGCTACCTCCTGGCGGACGAGGTTGGCCTCGGCAAGACCATCGAAGCTGGGGTCGTAATTCGACAGGCCGTGTTGGACGACCCCGATCACCGAGTCGTCATTTTGGCGCCCGCGCCGCTGGTACGACAATGGCGTCAGGAACTGGTGACGCGATTCGGTCTAGACGTCTTCATCGACGAATCCGTGTTTGTACTGCCGCATCACGTGAGCGACAATCTGCGCACTGCGCTGAAGGGCGCGACCCTACTTGTCGTCGACGAAGCCCATCACGTTGCGGCACCGTCCGAAGACGAAGCCCAGGTGTCGGCACTGTACGAGACCTTGCGCCAAGCCGCGCGTCGCACTGACAGCGTACTCCTGCTGTCGGCCACGCCGATCCTGCGCAATGAAGCAGGGTTTCTGCGCATGCTCCACCTGCTTGACCCCGTCGCTTACCCGCTCGAGGATTACGAAGGTTTTCGGCACAAGATCGAGCAGCGCCAGACGCTGGCGGAAGTGGTCGCCATGCTCTCGCCCGAGAATGCGCTGTTCCTTGACAACCCGCTCGACGGTTTAGCTGCGCGCTTTCCGAACGATGAGCGCTTACAGGGGCTGGTGCATGTCCTCAAAGAGAAGCTGCTCGAGATGCCCGATGAAGCCGACGAAGATCTGATCGCGAAGATCCGTCAACTGAAGGCACATGTTTCCGAAACCTACCGTTTAAACCGCCGCATCCTACGCAATCGACGCAAACAAGTCACCGGCCTGACGCCGAATCGAAAAGGCGCACGTGCTTGGCTGGCCATTGATTCGCCGCTGTCACACGTCGAAGCGCTTCTTGAAGAATGGCGTATCGCTGCATCTGCCGCATACGGCGTCGATACGACCGAGCCGACTGTGCAAGCGCTAGCGCGTTTTTATTGGTCGATCGCTACCGCCTATCTCGAAAACCCTGCAGCCCTACCGCGCCTGTGTGCGCGCCGCCTCGCGCTACCTGCGTGGCCCGTTGACGAAGCACTTGGGCGCTTTGAACAAGAAGACGCCTTGTTGGCGCGCCTGATCTCCCTGTGCGACGACGAGCGCTGGCTTAACGCGCGTTGCGACCGGCTGATTGATGGCCTCCGTTCCTTATCGGCTACCACCAAGGCCGTGGTGTTCTGTTCGACCGTAGAAGTCGCCGATGACGTCTTTGCGCGCCTTCAAAGTGCAGGTGTCATGGCTGTTCGCCACCAAACCGAGTTGGGCGACGACGACCTCGATACGGCTGAATCGTGGACCACCTTCATGACCGATCCGAGCATTGGTATATTGGTGTGCGATCAACACGCGGAGGAAGGCTTGAATCTCCAAGGGGGCAACAAAACGCTCGTCCACTTTGATCTGCCGGTCGCGCCAAACCGCATCGAGCAGCGCATGGGGCGGGTCGACCGTTACGGCGCCGGCAACCAAATCCCGTCGTATGTGCTCTTGGACGAAGGTACGCCTTTACAGCACGCTTGGTATGCCGTTCTACAAGAAGGGTGGCGCGTCTTTGACCAGTCCATTTCGAGCCTACAGTACCTGGTCGAAGACGAAGTCGGCCGACTGCAGGAACGACTATTCATCGATGGTGTCGAGGCGCTTCAAGACCTCGGCACGCGCTTGGCCGGTCCCCGTGGTTTAGTCGCCACCGAACTCAAGCTGATCGATCAGCAAGACGCCCTCGATGAGTTGTCGCCGCTGCCAGAAAGCGCAACGGATGACCTGTTCGACGTCGACAGCGCATGGCGCATGATCCGCCATGCGATGCTGTACTGGATCTCCGACACCTTGCTGTTCTCGGCCGTGCCCGTACCCGGTGCCACTTCCGTCGTCAACATCGATCCACCAGTGCGTTTCCACTACCATCCGCCGGAGTCCGCGAGCCAAGCCACCCTAATCCCCTTGACTGGTTTCTTGGGCGACTTCCTTGGCGCCGTCGATTACAACGCGCCCGGAAGTCGCGCCAGCGAGCCGCGCTCGTATCCGCATGCGGCACGCCGAGAAACCGCGGTTACACGCAAAGTCCGCCCGCTTCGCTATGGCGATGAGTTTGTTGAAGCCGTCAAGGCGTTTTCGGACATCGACGATCGCGGCCGCAGTTTTGCAATGTGGCGCCAAGTCCATGCCGAACTGCCTGCCGGCCAATCAAAGCTGTGCTTTCGTTTCGATTTCTTGGTTGAGACACGTCTTACCAAAGCCGAAGCCGTCCTCGCTGCTGCCTTGGATGACCAGGGAGACGCAACGCGCTCCGTCCTCGCCCGCCGCGGCGATGCCTTACTGGCACCCTTTATGGTCCAGATCTGGCTGGACGAAGATGGCGATGAACTCTCCGCCGATGTCGTCGAGCGCCTGTTAGCGCCGGGCTACGAAAAAGCGGGGACCGAAGACTACATCGATAAAAACCTGGGTCGAGAACATTTGCGAGCGCTAAACAGGTTCGCGCCGGATGCCTTCTCGAACTGGCAGCAGCGCTGCCTGAGGATGCATGAGCGCGCGCAAGCACTCGTGCTCGCCCGCCCCGAGTTAGCCGCACGCAAACACGCGGCTTTAACGCATGCTCGCGCCGAGGATGAAGTGCGTCATGCCCAGCGGCGCAGTCGTATCCAATCCCTGGCGGGGGCAGAAGCACGGGCGGAAATCGAACAATTTGAGCTCGAGCAGCGCCTGAACGATGCGCTGTACGAGGGCATCGCCACCCCTGAGCTGAAAACCGACGTGGCTGGATTCGTGTACCTGACGGACCGCTCGGTGGCCGAACTCGCCCCGCTTATGGGAAGTGCCGCATGACCTTCGGATTCACCGACCTGCAAGAGCTCATCGGCGATTGGAACGGGCTCACGCCCGTTCCCGACAGCGATTTTCGCGACGGTATCTACGACCGCCTTTGCCAAATCGTGCGCGCCGCACGCGCAGAACGGCGCATGTCGCGGTTCAAGGCTGACTTAGCGCCCTTGGTCCGCCACTGTCTGCTCAAGGAAACGGCGCGGACTGGTCAGAAGGCCGTCTTACGTGTGCCGCTGGGTCACGGCTGGCCCAGCCAGCAAGACTGGGACGCCCATGCCGTGCAATCGCTATCAAGTGGCGAACACGGGTTGGTCCTGTCTGCCGAGGGGTGGTATCCCGACTGGTTAGGGAGCGCCGATGCCGGCGTCTTTCATGCGGCCTTTACTGACCAGCAAGTGCGCGCCGAAGCCAGCTGTGCTGCCGACCCCTTCGTTGCCGAGGCGACCGGTTTTAAGACCTATTCCTCGCCCGGACAGCGAGAAGCCCTGCGCGCCGTGTTTTTGATGAAGGCGGGCGACACCTTGCTCGTGAACCTGCCGACTGGTTCCGGTAAAAGCCTGGTCGGCCAAGCGCCTGCTTTGCTGCAAAAACTTGAGGGGGCGCTTACGATCGTGGTCGTGCCCACGGTTGCACTGGCCTTGGACCAAGCACGGGCCATGGAACATTTTATTCGCCAGACGACGCCGAACCAGAAAGTGTGGCCGCTGGCCTGGCATGCAGACCTTGATGACACCAAGCGGGCGGAGATCCGCGCGCGCTTGCGTGCCGGGACCCAGCGTATCCTCTTCACCTCACCCGAAGCCCTCACGACAACGCTCCTCAGTACGGTGGCCGAGGTGACGCGCGCCGGTATGCTGCAATACCTCGTGATCGACGAAGCCCATCTCGTGACCGGCTGGGGCGACTCCTTCCGTCCCGCCTTCCAACTCCTCGCAGGGCTGCGGAACAATTTGATGCGGGTGGCGCCGCACGGTTTTCGCACTGTGTTACTGAGCGCGACTTACACCCAAGAGACGATCGACACCCTGGCGACCTTGTTTGGACCACCCAAGCAAGCCCACATGGTGTCGGCCGTGCACTTGCGGCCTGAACCACAATACTGGTTCTCGCACGCTGCCGATCCTCACAAAAAACAAGAGCGGGTTCTTGAAGCCTTACGCCACGCACCTCGGCCCTTCATTTTGTACGTCACCACACGGGCCGAAATACGACTGTGGAATGAACTATTGCGGCAGCAAGCGGGATTGACGCGCCTGGCCTGCTTCGACGGCAGCACCTCGGGCAGCGAACGCAATGCCATTATCCATGCGTGGAGCGGCAATCAACTCGACGGCATCATCGCAACCTCTGCGTTCGGTGTCGGCATCGACAAGGCCGATGTACGGACCGTCATTCACGCGACCATTCCAGAGACGCTCGATCGCTACTACCAGGAAGTCGGACGCGGCGGGCGCGATGGCAG
Source organism: Massilia sp. 2TAF26 (assembly GCF_052115005.1). NCBI lineage: Bacteria > Pseudomonadati > Pseudomonadota > Betaproteobacteria > Burkholderiales > Oxalobacteraceae > Massilia > Massilia sp. 2TAF26. The sequence goes on along the minus strand of NZ_JBFRFV010000024.1, from coordinate 44,446 downwards.
TCCTTGCGTGAGTTTACTGGTCTACGATGGCAAAGATTGGCGCTTACCAAAGCGTCTCGCACGGCCCATGATCATCTCCCAAGAACTGGGGATCAGTCGTTGGAAGGCCATGTACGAGACACGCCGTGCCACGGACCAAGCAAACGTGTTCGCCATCGACGTCGAAGCTCGTCGCGCGAAGTTGCGCAGAACCAGCGAGTACAACGTCGACTGGAACATGCGCACACTGATCTTGATGGCACGCGCAGGTTTGATTTCTCTCGAGATTGGTACGCCTCCAACCAACCAAGCAGTGAGCGATGTGGACAAGGACGAGGCCTCGTCGCTCTTGGCCGTTCTCGCTAGCATCTACGTGCGTATCTTGGACGATGGCCATCTATTGCCAGAAGTATGGGAGCGGCGCGTCAGCGAATCCCGCCGCACCACACTCAATGCCGCAGGCCGCAATCTCGCCTTGATGCAGGATCTACTGAAGGGCGAACGGGAGGTCGGAGAGACCTTGGCGCAACTGTATCGGGTAAACACCAAAACCTATTTTGTGCCAGTGACGCGTGTGTGCGGTGGCTGTCCGATGGATCGTTTTGATCCCGAAGTCAGCCGTGAGTACCGCGTGCCCGAGCCGACCTTGTTAACCGCCACCGACTCCGCCAACTTCGCTGAATGGACCCGACGTTTTCCCTGGATTGATCCGACCTTCGCCTACGTGTTCTATGACGACGAGCGCCCCATCGCTGAAGTCCACCAAGCGATCGTGCGCTTCGTCGAATGGTTAGTGCAAGAGTGCGGGGTACGCGAAGTCGCATCGGATGCGAACAGCGGCCTGTCACAACTGCCGGGGTGGCAGCATCTATACCGACGCGCGCCGAATGGAGTCGTCATCCAGCGTAACATCAAGGAACTGCATATCGAGCCATACACGCCGCTCGCGCGTGTCACGGTCCTCGATGCCACATCGGCGATCACCATGCTTGAACCGGTCCAAATGCTGATACGGCCTCAGCACCTTGTGCTGTTGCCGCGCAGCCTACCCGACCCGAGCAACCCAACGCGCACACTGGCCGAGGTGACCCAAGCCGCGGCCTATCTTCAGCAATTGCTTCTCACTATTCGCCAATGACTATCCTAAACCTCGCGAGTGACGGCCTACATCCGCAGGTCATCGTGCTGGCCAGTGTTCTCGCCAAGCAGGGACCAACCGACAGAGACGAACTGATCTCGGTGTGCTCAGTACCGGACGACGTGGGCCGTATGCGCGCTGCATTGGCGCGTTGGCTCGAGCTTGGCTTATTTACCGAAGAGGCCGGCACCATCAAGCTCAATCTCGACATCAAACGGGGCGCCGCGCTGGACGACACAATCGACCGCTTACCGGGTGTTTGCCGCCAGATGCTGTTACAGGACCAGCATTGTCTTCCCTTGTGGGGGCCAGGAGCCGAGCCCACCGAAGTGGGGGTTGGCCGCGTTTCCGACTTTGCACGTGGCATCGCCTGGGCCTTGGCCCAAGACATCTATAACCTCCCTGAGGCCGCCGAGAAGATCGAAGCGCTGGAGGGCTCTCAAGTGACCGCACCGCGCAACATTTTCCTCAACAGGACGCGTTGGCCTGGCCTACGTATGTGGGCACGCTATCTCGGCTTTGGAAGCGGGCCGGACAATAACTTTCTATTCGATCCCACCGAAGTGGTGCGTCAGGAACTGCCTCATATCCTGGGCAAGGACGAAACGATGACCGCCCAAGTTTTTCTGGACCAATTGAGCGCACGTGTACCCGTGCTTGATGGCGGCAGCTATCGCAACCAAATCGAAATGAGTTTGAAAACGGACACTTGGCGCAAGCCGCCGACCGGGCATCTGTCGATGTCCTTGTCGATCGCGCTGCGCCGCCTACACCTCAACGGCACCATCGTGTTGGAGTTAAGGGCCGATGCCGGTACCGGTAATGTCATCGGCCTTACCGGCCGCAACTATCGGAGTTGGGCGTCGTTCTCGCACGTACGGATGATCGGGGAGCCAGCATGAATCTGATGACGTATTGGCCGGACAAAGACGCGGTTGTCGACTGCATCAAGCCGGAAGCCGAAGGGGCCCACGATGCAGTGCTGTTGGCGGTGCACCAGCCGTCGACCTTGAGCTACCAAATCAACAAAGAGCCCAAGGTCGCCACCACCGAAGACGATTTGTACGCGTATTTCACGACCCCGGACTTGCCCATGGGCGTCCATGTCCTGCCCATCACCGGCGAGTCCGGGGTCGGCAAATCGCACATGGTCCGGATGCTCGCGGCGCGACTCAAAAGCGAGGATACCGACAACAAATACGTGGTCATCCGTATCCCGAAGAGTGCCAGCTTGCGTACCGTCGTGGACCTGATTCTCGCGCCGCTGCCGGAGGAGGGCTATGCCGAGGTCAAGCAAGCGTTCAAGAAGGCCATGGCGGAGGTCGATCTCGCCACCGCTGTAATTCGCTTTCAGGGGCAGCTCGAGATCGCATTACAGGATAAGGCGGCGCAGCTAGAGCTCGAGGTCAACCGAGACCCGAAGAATACCCTGGCCAAACAAAAACTCGGGCACGCGCGGAACTTGTCCAGATTCATGGGTGACGCAGCCCTGGTCGAGCACTTTCGGAAGAACGTGTTTCTGCGCATCGTCCAACGTGCCCTCGCCGGCCAGCGAGAGAACGCGGAAGCCGAACGCATCACCGATTTTACGGCGGCCGATTTCGATCTTCCCGATTCGATCGATTTAAGTCTCGCGGCAAGCACGACCGCAAACTACTACAAACATGTGTTACGCACGAACGGCGGCACCGGCATCGACGTCGCCGTCGACATACTTAACGACAAAGTCGTCGACCAAGCGATAGGCCAACTGTTCCAGCTCCACGAGGCGATTGGCGGCATGACGCTCCAAGACGTGATCTTGGAAATCCGCCGCCTACTCTTGCGTGATCAGCGCGAGCTCGTCATTCTCGTAGAAGACTTTAAGGCCCTGACTGGTATCCAAGAAACGCTGCTGAATGTCTTGATCCAAGAAGGGATCCGCGACAATAAACAAACCTATGCCACCATGCGTTCGGCGATCGCCGTCACGGACGGCTACCTCGTGGGTCAGGATACGATCGCGACGCGCGCGAAGCGACAGTGGATCGTCGAGAGTCACCTGAGTAGCGACGAAGAGGTTCTCCACCGCACCAAGCGCTTGGTCGCCTCGTATTTGAATGCCGCGCGTTGGGGCTACGAGGCTTTACTCCAGCGTTACAAAGAGCATGCACACGCTTGGTCGAGTGACGAGGCTTGGATCGGTCCCTTCCTTGACGATGACGCGGCAGCCGAAGAGATCACCGCCTTTGGCACCATCGACGGCATTCCTCTGTTCCCCTTTACGGAACTGGCTATCGAGGGCCTGGCGCGCCTCAGGCTGAAGCAGCACGACCGCCTGGTGTTCACCCCGCGCTACGTCATCGATCATATTTTGATCGACGTCCTTACACGCAGTCGCCAGCCCTTCATCGAACAACAGTTCCCCCCATCCACTTTAATTGTATCGCCACCATCGGCTGAGGTGGCGGAATGGTTAGCGACGCTGAACGCGTCTCCGGATGTGCGGGAGCGCTACGCGCGCTTGGTGACCATCTGGGGCAATCTGCCGGAAACCGTCGCCGACGTCGGCCGCATTCCACCTGCGGTCTTCAAGGTGTTCGGCCTCGAGTCGCCGCAGCTTGCCAGTCCGGAGACGACACCGCGGCCCACACCAAAGCCCGAGCATAAGGAGAAGGAAAGCCGCTCGAACGACGACAAGTCGCGGACAAGGATCGACGCTTCACCGCCCGAAGATCAACGGGTGATCGACTTGCGCGCGAGCCTTGCAAGTTGGGTCCGTGAGGGCATTCGCTTGGAGCAAGGTAACGCCAACCTGATTCGCAAAGCCCTTGAACAAGCGATCACCGATCGCATCGATTGGAACGCCGAACGTTGTAGCAAGTTTTCGATCGGCAGTAACTACATCTCGATTCCCCATGCGCTCGGCGAAGCAGGCAAGCCAGACGACGCCATTCGCATCGCCCCTGACCACCAAGACTCAGAGGGACGTCTGCGTCCCGAACTCCTTGCCGTCGTACGCTACTACCAGTTCCAAAGGCGCACGGCCGACTATGACGAAGCCGATGAGGACTTGGCCCGCATCGGTAACTTGGTGCAGCGTTTGATGCCACAGGTGCTGACCCTGGTTCGTAAGTTGGCCAAGCTCCGCCTTCACCATGCCAGCAAGTTGCTCAGTACGAATAGTCGCTTACTGGGCATCCTCGAGCGCGGTCGTACGCCGAAGGGCTTATCCGACTTCCTGTTTGGCGCCCCGAAACCGCCTGGAGCCTTGCCCGCCGAGGCGCCGATACAGTTGCGAGAGTGGCGACAACTGCAAAATGACGCACTGGCGATCCGTGGCAAATTGACCGACATGCTGCTTGAGCATGGCGGCTGCTTCCAGGGCAGTGGCGGCAAGGTGGCCGGCATCGATATTGTCCGCGTACTCGACAGCTACCCAGACGAGGCCGGAAAGATCAACACTGACGTTCTTGGTGAGATCGACCCAGAACTAAAAAAGCTGTTGCCCTATATGAAGGAGACAGTGGTTAATGCGCTCGCCAAGAAGGTGCGAAACGAAGCACTACGCCTTCAGCAGGTGCTGAACGACGAGTTGGGCGACAACTTCGATAAGAATGAGGTGGCCGACACACTAAAAGCGCTCACCGATAGCTTACACGGCATCTGGTCTAGCCTCGACATCGGCATGAGCAGTAGCGCCTTTAAAGGACTCTGTGACGAGTTCCGTGCCAGCCCCCTCAAAGAGGCGCTCAATACCTTACAAGCCGCCGCGCAGCTGGACGAAGAGAAGACCGACAGCAAGGCGCTGAGCCGGATCGCGCAGTTGGACATCAGCCCGCTGATTGTGGCGCACCGTTTCGTCACCACGTCGCGCTTGGTGACGAAGGAAGCGCAGCGGCGGGCGGAGACCGAGTACAAAAATATGAAAGATATCGATGTCGCTGGCGAGGCCAACAAGATTCGCGACACTTTCGACAGCCTGTTGAAGGATCTCGATGCCTTGGAAGCGAAAGGAGAACAGGCATGCTGCTAGCCGATGCCAAAACGGCGCATGCGCGCCTACAAACGGCCGCAGCCGCACGAGACCAGTTTGACGAAGCCCAGGCGCTCAGTGGCTTGCATAAACCCTTAGCCGCGAAAACCAGTGCTTTACACGGCTTGGTCGCGCGCGCTGCCTTGCTGCGCGAGTACGGAGTGCCGCTGTCGGATTGCCCGGACTTTGGGGCCATGCGTAAAACCATCGCCAACCTGCGCGAACGATTCGATGAGCAACCAGAATCGCGCACACTGACCAAAGGGAAGCATTGGGACAACTTGTCGACGATGCTCGACACCATCGTGGCAAGCCTTGACGCGAGCCAGCGGCGAGACTGGAACCAGTATTTCGCGAATCGCTTGTTTAGTGCGCTGTCCCCTGAAAAGCGCAAAGTAGGTCTTTTACAAACCGCAGCTAACAAGGCTGCTTTGGAAGAGTACGGCCGCTTGTACGACAAGTTCTCGCGTTACCGGAACACTGTCCCAGCAAGCGGCGAAGCACTCGACGACATACACCGTTGGTCGGAAGAACTTAGTCAAATCAAGTTCAAAGCCAAAGACGATGTGCCCGCGGCGGTCGCTGCCTTCATTGACGCGGCCTCGCTAGGCGCCAGCTTGCGCTTATTGACCCCCGAAGTCTTGGATTGGCTACGCGAGGATGGGTCGCTCGAAAACTATGTTGTACGTGTGCGTGTTTAACGGATGAGCATGTTGGAAGACGCCGAACAGTTTTTACGTAAGGTGCTCGATCAAATCGAGCAAGGTGAGACCGGTCTGCTCACCTGGGGCATCGTCGATGGCTTCCTCGATGCGCGTGAGATCCACGATTTGATTGAGCCGTTACTCGATGCAGCGCTTGAGGAGGGGATCGATACTTACCTGGTACCGCAAGAAGTCATCGAGGTCATGTGCCAGCGTGGCTGGATCACCGAAGTCGAACTCGCGAATGGATCGATCGGCTACCGCTCACGCATGGCCGAAACCGTGCGTTTGCTGCAGCGCTTGCGCCAACTGTTCCCCAAACATGCGGGGGCCTCAGGCTGGCAACAGGCGCCCACGCTGGTCGCGGATTTCCGGTTCATGCGCCGCCGCCGAACTTACCCACGGCGCGACTTATCGGCCGAGTATGCCTTGCAGGAACTGCGTGAGTCGACCAAGAGCGATGCTGTCCTCACCGCTGCCGAGGCCATGCTCAGTCCAGCGGACCGACCCCTTACCTTGGCCGGCTTTCAATTGCGCGCAGCGCAGCGCATCCTGCGTGCCATTGAACAAGACCTGGCGCTGGCCACCATCGTGTGCGCGGGTACGGGCAGCGGCAAGACCTTGGCGTTTTATTTGCCAGCACTGGCATCCATCGCCCGTCACTTGATCACGGGGACGGGTGATCCGCCCTGGGTCAAAGCGGTCGCTTTGTATCCGCGCACCGAACTGCTGAAAGACCAATTACGTGAGGTTCTCAAGCGCTCGCGCTCGCTCACGCAAGCACTACCCGCCGCTGCCAAGGTCACGCTCAGCGTCGGCGCGCTGTTCGGTGACACGCCGTATTCCGCGCGCTTTTGTGATTGGCAACGTGTTGGTGGCGATGCGGTATGCCCGGTCGTCTCCTGTCTCGAATGCGCAGGCGAGATGCGCTGGCGCGAAGTCGATCGCAAACAGGGACGTGAACGCCTGGTGTGTGCCGATTGCGGGTTTGAGCTCGCTGGCGAAATTTTCCCGCTCACTCGGGAGTCGATCAAAAAGCGCCCTCCCGATCTGCTGTTTACGACCACCGAAATGCTCAACCAGCGGATGGCGGACAACAGCATGGCGCATGTATTCGGTATCGGACCGGCTGCTGTGCGCCCGCCAGAACTGGTGCTGATGGACGAAGTCCACACCTACGAAGGGCGCCATGGCGCTCAAGTCGCCTACCTGATGCGGCGCTGGCAGGAAGTCCTCAAGCGTCGCTTGCGCTTTGTCGGCTTGTCCGCGACGCTACGTGAAGCCAGTGAGTTTTTCGCAGTACTGACTGGTTGCCCCCGCAACTTCGTCGACGAAGTCTCGCCGCAAGCGAATGAAATCGAAGCGGAAGGTGCCGAGTACCTGATTGCCTTGCGTGGCGACCCAGTCTCCCGCACTGCGCTGTTGTCGACCACCATCCAAACCACGATGCTGCTACAGCGCAGCCTCGATCCCCCCGCCACAGCTGGGGCATCGATAAGTCACGATCTGTATGGTCGCAAGACCTTCGTCTTCACCGACAACCTGGATGTCATCAACCGCCTCTACTTTGACATGCTGAGCGCTGAGGGCCGGACCAGTTCTGGGAACCCCGACACCCGCAACGCGCTGAACGGCGGCTTGGCACTCTTGCGCACCCGTGCTAGTTCCTACTTGCGTTACGCGAACGGTCAAGATTGGCGCTTTTTTGAGGCTCTCCGGCACGACAGCTTAAAACATCGGCTCGTCGTTAAACGGGTTAGCTCGCAAGACCGCGGCGTCGATCCGGAGGCCGAAGTCGTGGTCGCCACCGCCGTGCTCGAGGTTGGCTTCGACGACCCGTGGGTGGGCGCCGTCATCCAACACAAAGCGCCGCGTGGCATGGCCAGCTTCTTACAGCGCAAAGGCCGCGCCGGCCGTACCCGTGGCATGCGCCCGTGGACCGCCCTGGTGCTGTCTGACTACGGTCGCGACCGCGCGGCTTACCAATCCTATGATTTACTGTTCGATCCCGAGCTGCCGGTCCGTACCTTGCCGCTGTCGAACCGCTACCTGACGCGCATGCAGGCGGTGTATGCCTTGATCGATTACCTCGGCAAGCAATTACAAGATGCACCGGCCGGCAGCGTCTGGACCGACCTCAGTGCTTCCGTCTCCGACAAACATCGCCGTCTGCGCCTGACCCAAGAGCTGCGAGCCATCCTTGAATCAGATAACGCGGCAAGCCGTTTGGCGGACTACCTGCAACAGGCGCTGCGACTCAACGCCGACGAGGTGGACGCATTGTTGTGGGAATTCCCGCGGCCCTTGATGACCACGGCAGTGCCAACGGCTTTACGACGAGTGGAGAGCGATTGGCGCGCAAACGGCGAACCGAACGCAGACTATGCGATCGCCAACAATCCGCTGCCAGACTTCGTCCCCGCCAACTTGTTTGCAGACCTGAGTTTGGCCGAAGTGGAGATCCGCCTGCCTGGCGCTGAGACTCACCAGTTGCGCGAGCGACAAGTCATGCCGGTGTTTGCGGCGCTACGTGAATTTGCGCCGGGGCGTGTCAGCCGCCGCTATGGCATACGCCACAAAGGCGAACGCCATTGGCTACCACCTTCGCTGGCGATGCAGACCGCTGCGGATATTGTCGCCGGGGCTGAGCATCTCGAGATTGCTGGCATCGGCGCCCACCTCCCGATTGGCCAATTTTTAGTGCGCGATGGCGAGACGGTCCGTACCTTGCCTGTGTGGCGTCCAATCGCATTCACACCCACTGAGCCGCCGGGCGCTGTCAAAGATTCGTCGAATGCCTCGCAACACTGGCATAGCCAGTTGTTGGCGAGTGTTGAGCCTGTCTGGCTACAACCCCCGGAAGGCGGTGTCTGGCGCGAACTCGTCGAGCGCTTAGGCTTCTTTACCCACGCACGCCATGCGCCGCTCGAGGTGCGCCGGTTTACGGTAGGGGCGAGCGCCGAAATCGGGGTAGCGCAGGAGCGTGTCCGTGTCGACACGCAGTTCGTCGCAGAGGGTGAAGCGGTGGGCTTGGGCGCCAGCTTTCCCGCAGATGCCGTCCTAATCCAACTACGCATCCCCAAGGATTTATATGCTCGCCACAGCGTTGGCAGCGAACGCAAGTGGCAAGCCTTGCGCACCACCCGTTTTCTGGATGCGGCGTGGCGCGGACATGCGCTGGCGATGGTAGCGAACCCGTTTATGCGCGAGTGGTTAGCGCAAATCTTTTTGTCAGCGGTGACATTTGAAGCGATCGAAGGCAACACATCGCTGTCCGAAGCAGCGCAGCGTCTTGCCGCTGGCACCGCACACATGTCCTTGCTCGACGTATTGCGCTTCCTCTTCCAATCGACCCTTGTCGAAACAGAAGAGGAGCAGGCCGACGAGTCGCCACAAGATCGCTTACGTGAAGACTTGGAAGCCTGCTTGCATCGTCACGACGTCGTCGCTGCCTTGTACCAAGCCGCTCGCGTGCTCTGGGAAGAGGTCAGCGACGAATGGGAGTCATGGTTACGCAATACTTACCAGTCGACCTTTGCCGCCGCTTTACTGCGCTCGATAATTGACTTGTGCCCCACCATTGATCCGGACGATTTGCACGTCGATTTGAGTCGTGGCCCGGTTGACCCGGCCGGCGCCGTCGGCAGCGACCCGGCGCTCGACGACATTTGGATCAGTGAACGCGGCCCTGGCGGAAGCGGCTTGATCGAGGAATTCATGCGCCGCTACGCCGAGGACCCGCGCCGCTTCTTCTCGATCGTCCGCGCCAACTTGCAAATGGGTGAGTTCGAGATGATCGACCACCAGCTGCAAGCCTTGGTACGAATCCTGGCCTCGGATCCTACCTCAGACCTGGGTGAAAGCGTGCTGGCGTTCCGCGCGGCCCGTAATCAGCAAGAGATGGCGGCTAGCATCCGACAAGTGCGCGCCGCCTTGGTCAAAGCGGGCTTCGCCCCTTTCCACGGCTTCCTTGCATCGATGGGCAATCGGGTGCTGCGCCAAGGTTCCGGACCGGCGAGCGACCAATACCTTGTCAAGGCCTTGGCACGTTGGGACGCCTTGGAAGCGCAGCTCGGCATCGAGATCGATCTGCGGGTGATGAGCTATTCCTTGAGTCAGTCCAGCGACATCGACTTGGTCGTGCCCGAGTTAAGTGCTGCGATCGCGGGCGACCGGCGCGCTTGGCGGATGAGCGCCATGTACGGCTTGTTGTGGGCACGCGGGCGTGCCGTGCGGCAGTCGGGTCTGCAGGTGCGCAATCCCTTCTGCGAACTGCCCCCTGTCGAGCGCTTACTTATCGCCGAGGTGCTGACCGATGATCGGGTCCGGATTGTTGTGACTGATGACGACTGGCTCGCTCGTACGGCCGAGCATCTGGCGCGTGGCCAATTGGTGACCCTAGCCTGTCCAGAGGCGCGCCGCGCGGCCCTTGGGCAAGCGCTCAACGCCTTGATCACCAATCCCATTGACGCAGGCTATTTACGCGCCTACGCACGCCTGCAAGGCGTACGCCAAGCGGCTGACTGGATCGAGGCGGACATTGAATTGATGGAGGCGACCCAGTGAATGACCAGTACCGACGCATCTTTAAGACCCAGGCGACCGGTGCCGTCACCATCCAAGAATTGCTGCAGTCGATGTTCGTGGCCGAGATGTTGATCTCGACGGGCGAACTATGGATCGTTTCGCCTTCGATTAGCAACGTCGTCCTGATCGATAACCGCTCGGGGAACTTCGACGCGCTGAACCCAGAGTGGGGGCGGCGCGAGGTCAGGCTGGTGGACGTGCTCGTGGCGCTCATGGTGCGCGGCGCCGTGGTGCGTATCGTCACGCGCGATGATGAAATCAACCACCCCTTTATCAGCAAATTGCGCGACGGCGCGCTGCAATTGGGCTTGGACGACCAGTACTCGATCACGCTGAGGGAGAAGCTGCACAACGAAGGCGGCGTGCTGCTCTCCAACAGCTTACTGATGGGCTCGATGAATTGGACTTACAAGGGCATGGAAATCAATGACGAGCGGGTCGAATTTTCGCTCGACCAAGAAGAACTGGCGCGTACCAAGCGCGATTTCGAACAGTATCTGAGGAGCTCCCATGCAGGGCATTCCAACGCCTGAGCGCGCGTGGCTCGAGCACTTTTTTGCGGCGCCGAATGCCTTGCGCTGGGAGGCGCTCGTGAATCGGTCTGCTGCGCCCGCTTGGCTCGCACAAGTCACGCCCTGGATCGATTTATTCATCCAGCGGCAAGGACAAGTGCCGATCGTCCTCCCTATGTTCGATGAGCACGGGCCTTGTATGTGGTACGCGGCCGCTGTCGACCCCCACGTCGCCGTCGCACTCGGGGAGGAGCTCAACGGATTTATTGGACCGAGCTACAGCGACTTCCGTGGCCATCCACATCCGATCGACCTGAATGACCCCATCGAAGCGGCCTTGCACGCGCGATTTGGGCCGCACGTCTATCGCATTATGCCCCAGCATGAAAGCGCACGGGCAAACATGACCCGTGCCCTGAGCTTGTACCTGGGCTTGCTGCGCCGTCGTCCCGCCATCCAGGACCGCACCCAGCAGCCATTTGGCAAGTTGCGCGCCGATTTCGACCGTGCCTTATTAGCGGGAAATGAGCTCGTCGCTTCGCAACTGCTGGAAGCCATGTGTGCCAGCGGACGGGTCAACGCCGAGCAAAGAAAATTCCTCGAGATCCGTTGGTTCGCCGGCTTAGGACGGCAGCAAGAGTTGGCGCACAACGCGACTCTGCTCAAGGCGGTGATGGACTTGTCGCTGCCGCCGCAGACTATCGCGGACTTGGTCGACGCCCTCTACGTCACCTTTGTCGCCGGCGTTGAGGAGCAAGCACCACGCGAGGTGGCCGCCGTCTTTCAACGCCACATCGGCCAACACTTTGGCGCGCTGTTCAAGGAACGCAAAGGCGTTCGTCAGCCCAACGTCCTTAAAGCCTTTTTTCTTTACGAAGCGACGCGCGAGGTCCCGAACCCGAGCCGCATTCAGCAGATCGAAGCGGCCTACCCCGACGATCCACAGGGCAGACGCCTATTCCAGCACTGGGCTGAGCAACTGCTACGAGCAGCCAAGACCCAAGTCGTCGAGGACCGTGCCGCCGCGGCAAGCCAAGCGATCGCCGATGACGACTACGAGACGGCCGCCCAACTCTACCTGCAAATGCTGCCCGAACTGGCCGCGTATAGCGGTTTGCTGCGCTGTGTCGGCGAACTGGACGATCCCGTCTTGACCGCGCAGGTACGTGAGGTCCTAGGCGCCATCCCCGCGCCCATCGTGGAACAACTAGGGACCCGTGACCGCAAGCGCTTGGCCGGCCTGCAGGGCCCAGCACCGTCGCCCGTGGCGCCGACGTCGGCGCCAGGGTGGCTTGAGTGGGCGCAAGACGTCGCGTCGCACCGCTACGCAGGCAAAGACATCCTTGTGCTGATGGATGCCGTGGCACGCTGGCCGATCGAAGACTACGTCCATGAAGCGACCAAGTGCGCTGACTTGGTGTCGGTGGTGGGCAATGCCGATAGCAAGGCAAGCATGGTGTTTCGGGATGCCTTCCCCCAGTTCGTTGATTTCTTCGTCAACCGCCCACCCAGTCCCGTACGTGGCTTTATTCCCTTGTACGCCATGCTCATCAAAATGGTCGCCTGGAATGGCGGCGCATCGGCGGACGAACTCGAACTGGTCGCGGCTCTGTTGTTGTCGATGTCCGGCGCGGTACCTGACAAGACGACCTACGTCGACACCCTGGATGACCTTGGTGAGATCCTCAATGCGAATCGCGCCGCCACCAACATCGACTGGGCCATAAATGTCGCCGAACTGCTAGCGATTTATCCTGCTCCTGACCAGGAAGCGCGCTTGCGCTTTTTCGCCGCAGCGCTCGACCTGGTGCGTGCGAACAGCCACCGCATCTCAGTGGCGCAGCGTCGCGTCCTGCAACTACTTGCGCAAGACTATCAATGTGAAGATTTGCTCGCCGGCCTGCCCGAGCCGACGACGGCGGTCGAGACCCAACTGGCGGCCTTCACCGGCCTGATCGCCATCTATTCCTTGACCGAACCCGCGGCGCAGCGTGCGCGCGATGTGCTGCGCAGCCTTCTCCCCCATGCCCACATTGAACTGAGCGCCGATACCGTGGCCACGGACCGCTTACGCCACTTGTCATCGAAGGCAGATGTCTTTGTGTTCGCCTGGCGCAGCAGTAAGCACCAAGCCTACTTTTGCGTCAAAGAGTATAGGGCAGGGCGCCCCTTGAGTATGCCGCCCGGGAAGGGCGCCGCCAGCATCGTGCAAGCCGCCTTGGCAGCGATCGAAGAAGCGCGCCTGCATTGAAGCGTGCCCGCAATAAGCCACGAACCCTATTGTACGGACCCATCGAGCCCATGTTAGATTCTTCCGCTCATCGACAAGCCTTTGAGCAATCAATCGCGCAAGCCACGCGCCCCTTGAATGGTCAACTGCCACGGCCATGGATGACCGACTTGGTCGACCCGCTGTCGGCCCAAGTGTTTATCCTCGGCCGTAACCCTGCGCGCAGCTACGATGCCAGCCTGGTGACGCATGAACGCCACCTGGACGCACTGTTTAACCGGAACGGAGCGTCGTGCCGTGCGCTTTACGACGAACTAGCGGGCCCAGCCTCACCTACGCGCCACAACGTCGACCTCTTGCGCAACTTGCTCGAACAAGCTGGGGTACACAGCGTACTCGAGACCAACGTCATTTGCTACGCAAGTTCGATGAGCGCAGATTTAAGCAAGCCCGAGCACAGGGGCGGCCGCGCTGCCGGTCAAGCCATCTTCCGCTACCTACTTGAAGCGATCCAGCCACGCGTGGTCATCGCCCATGGCGCCGGCACGCTAGGTGATCTGAGTAAAATCCTGGGCACCACGCTGCCTGCGCCCCAGTCCGCAGCCGGTACGCCAAGTAACATCGTAGTCGGCAGCACGGCGATCGTGTTGCTGCCCAGCCTAGCGCCCCCAGCCTGGAACCAATGGCAAGGGTGGGCAAGACCCCACCTCGAAGAAGCCGCTGCGATCACGGCGGCGGCGCTTGCGCGTCCCGAACAGTAAGCTTGCCTGCGAAGCGGACGCGGACTCATCGTCGTCGCGCGCATATTTGGAAAGAATCGATCGTATGGCAGATTTTGGAATTGAACGAGCTTTCGCCCGCTTCGGCGCAAAGTTGCATAACGTTCAGTGGTCCGTGTCAGCATGGAACACGAACAACGAATTGGTCGTCAGCCTCTGGGCGCACCATTACGACCGCAACAGCCCGGCCGGGGTCGCTGAGTATTTCGACCGGCTCGACCGCTGGCGAGGACCAGGAAACGCTGAGTTCCGTAACAATCTAACGCGCGCCTACGAAGCGCGTAGTGTCGTGCGCTTGGTCGTCGCAAGCACCCATGAGGTCGACTACGTCCAATCGGGTAAGGATGCCAGTACGGTCAAAAAATCGTTCGATCCAAGAACGGATCTCATCGGCGAGCTGATACTGTTGGACGGCGAAAACTACAGATTTCGCTTCGGCCGGGCCTGAAGGTCGTTCGCGCAGCATACACGCAAAACAACCAGGAGATATAGACAAGCATGACTTACCGACCAAATCCTGAGCACCGAAGGAATATTCAAGGTGTACTCATCCCCTTAACCGCCGCCATCCATCTTGTTTTTGGAAGTCGCGCTCAAGATAACGGTAGGCCCATAGGGGCTTTCTACCCACAAAATGTCAGCAATAAAACGTGGGAATATTTGGGCGGCATCTGGTATCGGGCTCGAGACGAGGAAAAGGTATTGAGCCGTAGAGTCAACGATGAGGTCGTGCTGGCCTTCGCCCAGAGCATCCGGACTGGAGACGATGTAGTGCTGCCAAATGGCAGCACCGTCGTGTGGGAAAAGATTCCTAATGCTGAGGCCTCAGGTTTGCCGCTGCCTCTCAATGGTGTTTAGCTTTGCTGACGGATGAAAACATCATTCAACCGATCCATGCGGGCGAAGACTAAGAATGCTTCGACATCGATGTTGACGAGTGCATCCAGACACAGATCGTCGAACCTACAGCCTTGGTCCCGGACCACGCTCACTTGGCCTTGCACATGACCAAGTTGCAGTCCTCACACAGCGGGATGCCATCAGCAACGCCGAGAAACGGCGGCCAGACCACGACCTTGCTGCAGCCTGGGCAAGCCCATGTTCGTTCGGGGAAGGGCCGCCACTGGTTTTCTTCCTTGCTGAACCATAAAGGATCGTTCGGAAGCGCCCGCATCACCAATCGCACCTGAGGGAAGCGTGGCGCAAGAAGGGCGGCCACTTCAGAGAGATGACCAATCGCACCTTCCTTCGTCGTAAATCCTTTAAACGTACGCAGGGGGATTTGTTCGGCTCCCCCAAAGCCTGTGCGTGACGGGTTGGCACAGTCCGCCACAACGCGCCAGGAGAACCGCGCTGAGGCATCTCTTTGAACCAGAAAGGTCAGCGGGTCTAGACGAGTCCCACCCCAGGTACTTTTCGCCTCGCTCCGAAGCACGGAGCCGAGCTCTCTCGCAGTGAACCAAATTGCCATTCTTACCAATACGGACAAGCTTGCTTCCCTTCAGACGTTAGCCCGTCTCTCCATCCAGGATGGTCCTAGTTCGCGGGCATTGCTGGGATACTTCGTCGCTGATCAGGCCGTCAATCAAATACCGGGTCCATTCCAGCCGCGACTATGAAGCGCTTGAGTGGCTCACTGTCCATGTCGAACTTTCACAAGTCGGGCATTTGGCCATCAATTACGGTCGGCAAACGTGCGCCATCGTGTGACGGTCAAGCATAGCGAGCCCTTGCTACATGGACGCCGTTCGCTCAGCACCTGCGTCCCGCGGGCGCGCGAGCCGGTCACTGGGGCGCAGCGGACCTGGCATCAAGCGAGATCTCGGACCAATTGCTCTCAGCAGAGCACTCCACCACAAGCATCTATTAAGCGACCACCACTGTGTCGTCAAGGTTCTGGAGCAGGGTCGAGATGACTTGGTTGCGGCGCGAGATGATCGAACTCGTGAACAGCAACAAGGCAACGACTAGGTCGCTCAACTCCTCCAACGAACCAGCGCGAGACAGCTGGGCTTCGACCCCCTTCAAGATCTCGAGCACAGCACCTTGCGTAACCGGAAAATCCGGACGCGCCAGCCGTGCCGCCTCAATTAGCAGCATATTCGCACGTGCCCGCAGCGCGTACTCTTCCGTCAGCAGCGCATAGGGCGACGTGCTCTGATCCGCCGACGATGTCGACGTCAGTTGGCGCAAGGTGTGATGGATCGCTTCCGACATCCGCATGACTTGCAGCGCGATGTCGCGCATGTACTCTGCAGATGAAAACGCTGGGGATGCCATGGTGTCCTGCATGCTTGCTCCGGTTGAAATTGATGACGAGAGGGCGGCCCACCATAGGGCCATGCCAGTGAAGAGCGCACATCCGGCGCTCGGGTCAATGCGCGCCCATTGTAGTGCAATGCACAGACTCTACCAACGCATCTGACCCCACTGAAGGGCATCATTCCTTTGTCAAGTTGCCTACTTTGACAGACAGCAGCGATCCCCACTCGCTTGACGTTCTACCGACACCTTCGTCAAGGTAGGCAAAAAGTCCGCCAGTTCGACAAAAATGAGCCGACACAGATTTTCCAGCGTCGCCGGCCCTAAATTCTCCACCTCATCGAGGAAGCGGTGATCGAGCAGATCGCGCACGCGCGCGATCTCTTGGCGCACAAAGCCCAGGTCCGCCACCATCCCATTCGCATCTGGCGTACCCGCCAGCGTGATCTCCGCGTGATACGTGTGGCCATGGATGCGGCGGCTTCCTTCGGCGTCCACTGCGCGCTCCAAGGTGTGCGCCGCCTCGAAAAAAAACTTTTGGCTGAGCTCGTACTTCACTGCGCCTCCGCCGACTGCATAAAACCTTCATAGCCACTGCGTCGTAATTCGCAGGCCGGGCAGTGTCCGCAGCCATATCCCCAGTCATGCCAGGTCTGGCGATCGCCGAGATAGCAGGTATGGCTCTTTGCACGCACGATCTCGAGTAAGGGTACTCCCCCGAGTTCCTGTGCCAAGGCCCAAGTCTGGCGCTTATCTAACCACATCAGTGGTGTCTCGATCACCAATGGGTGTTCCATTCCCAAGCTGAGCGCCACTTGCAGGGCTTTGAGGGTGTTGTCGCGGCAATCCGGGTAGCCCGAATAATCGGTCTCGCACATGCCACCCACCAGTACCTTCAGTTCACGCCGATACGCGACCGCCGCCGCATAGGTGAAGAACAGCAGATTGCGCCCGGGTACGAAGGTGTTGGGTAGGCCGTTCTTCTCCATCTCGATCGCGCGACCCGAGGTCATCGCCGTCTCGCTGATGGTCGACAGCAAGCGCATGTCCAACACGTGGTCTTCGCCCAACTTGGCGGCCCAAGCCGGAAACTGCGCGCGCAGCGCCGCCAAAATCTCTTGGCGGCACGCGAGTTCGACCGCATGGCGCTGGCCATAATCAAAACCAATCGTCTCGACGCGATCGTAGCGTTGCAGTGCCCACGCCAAGCAAGTGGCCGAGTCCTGGCCGCCCGAAAACAGTACCAATGCGCTCGTCATCATCCTGCCCCTTACGCAGCCGCTTTTTCGAGGCGACGCAGGCTACGCTTGAGCATACGCACCAGGTAATCGGTCAGCACATTGATGTCGGTCGGCGTGTTTTGCACACCGTTCCACGAGGTCACGAGCACCTCGCTGAACTGCCACATGCCGCGGGTCCAAGCGGTATGGGGTCGCAATGCTTCCAAGCCCACCACGAACTTGTCGTAGGTGGTCGGGCAGTTCGGCAGATCGGCCGAACACAGTTGCTCCATCACGAAGCCCATCGCCACCAGGCCCGCACCATGGCGCAAGCGCGAGGTCTTCGGGTTCATGCCATCCCACTCTGCGCCAAACACCTGTTTCACGGCCCGGAAGTAGTCGTTCAAGAGTTGGAAGGCATCTTCTTCGAGCGCCACCAGACCCTCGGGGGTGGCGCCACACTGCTCAATCAAGCGGCGCACCGCGCCGTCGGAGGCCGAGTTCATGACGATCTTTTGCATCGCCGTGTCGCTCAATACGCCTTTCGGATTCGTGTGCTGGCGGATCTCGCCGTGTAACACCGAGTCCTCGCGGAAGTTCAAGCGATCGACCAGACGCGCCGCGAATTTACGAGCCGTGAAGCGCTCAGGCAAACCTTCCACGGTCGGCAGCAGTTCATAAATCAAAGCCTTGGGCAGCGGACGCGTATTATTGATCAACACGAATTGCTGGCGCAGTTCGTTATAGTCCTTGCATACCAGTGCCGACACGAACACTTGAAAACCCGCCTTGCGAATCCCGGACAGGGCAGTCAGGCGCTGCTGGCCATCGACCACGAAGCCCGGACGGGGCTGACCTTCCGGAACGCTAATGATGACGTCGACGATCCCATTGCCCAGGTCGCGGACCTCGACATTGTCGAGGAAGGCAACGATGACGGCGTTCGGCAGCAACGCGTCTTCGCGCGACAGATAGTCACGAATCTCTTTGATATGCGGTGCCACCTGGTGGCGCTGGAAACCCTTGAGTTCGCCATTATCTTGGCGTCCAACGCGGTCGATCTCGGAGAAGCCAAGCACATCGGCGGGTTCGGCCGCGAAGCAAAAGACGTCGTGCCCTGCAGCTTGTTGCGCTCGGATGGCTTTGAATTGAAAAGTTTTCACTGGGTGTTCTCCAGGATGCGTTGAACGTGTTGGTGATACACGCCGAGGTTATGAAAACCACGGCGACGATTGCGGTTGGCCGAGCGGAAAATGATGACCTCCACACCAATGGCGGCGCAGATGTCGCAGCGGCAGTGCTTCCAGGGCGCCGCTTTGAGCGTGCGCTCCACCTGGAGTCGGGTCTTCACCAAACTCTTGGCGTGCTTGTCGCTGTCGCCACTGAGCGTCAAGAACTGCTGATAGTCCATTACCGCCTCGATGGTCGCTTCCAGCGTCTCTTGCCCCTTATCGAAAGCGCGCATGGCGGTCAGCGTGCGCTTTTCGCGCTGGACCAAATCTTCGGCATTGAAGATGCCTTGCTTGGTGCCCTGCATCAGGCGGCTGTTCTCGGTCGCTTGCGGGATGCGGATCGCCGCGTAGTACTCCAGGCTGCCATCCGCTTGCGGCACATAGTAATTCGCCTTTTCGTCCATGAAGGCGCGGATCAAGGGCGAGGTCGAGTCAAAGCTGGTGATGCCGTAGCCCGTGAAATGCTGGATCGAGTCGGCTTTCGCAAAGCCGAGCAGATGGATGTCCGTCTCTGGCTTGATCACGTCGCGCAGCGCGCGCAGCACCTGGTGGATCACATCGACTTTTAATGGGACCAAACCCCCGATCGCCAGGTAGCGGTAGCCCATGTCTTCGAGCTGCTTGGCCGCTTGCGCAATGCTTTGCGGCGACCAGCCTTGTACGGCGCCCATGGGTTCAAAGGGCATGCCCTCGGCCATGCAGATGCGCAGAAACTCGCGCGCGTTCTCCAAGGTCAAGTCGTAGCGAAAGCGGATATCCTCTTCCATCGCTTCGCGCGGCGGGTTATCGGTCTCGCAGGCAAAGATGATGTGGTCGGGCGAGACGCCATGCGTAAACCCGGCGTCCGCATAAAACTCAAACACCTCCATCGGCGAGTACGACGGCTTTTCTTGCTGGACGTAGGCAAACGCGCCGCAGTCGCCCATTACCATCGCATCCTTATACTGCGGCCCATCCAAGCGCAAGAACTTACGCACGCCATCGCGCAGCAGACGCTGCTGCTCGGCGGTCGAGTAACGCACCTTCGATGACGCGACCCCAGGCGCGGGACGCACGGCGCTCATTGCTACGAGCAAGCCGTCATACGGGGTGGGACGCATCATCTCATGCGCATAGCGATCGTCCCAGTAACGGCGTCGTCCCGCCGCGTTCCGATCGTTAATAAAATCGTACTCAGGATCAACGTAGTCCTGGGTGTCAGAGTAAAGGAACTTCATTTTCTTGCTTCACTTGTATAAGCGCGTACCAGGGCGTCCTGGAGGCGCTTTTTGTCTTGCGACGTACTTTCGATATCGTTCCAGCGCAGCCCAATCGATTCCCACACCCCAGAGGTCCATCGACAGTAGGGCGCAACTTTTTCGACTTCTCTGCGCACCGACGCATACGATTCATTCGCACCCGACAGGCGCGCATAAATGCGATCCATCAAGACGCCCATCGCCAAAATGCCAGCCGAATGCATCAAGCGGCTCTGACGGGGATCCTTGCCCCAAGCGTCAGGGAACACATCCCGCACCACCGCCCAATAAGTTACGAGAATCGTGCACATCGCATCGATGTCGCCAGGCTCGGTGTCGGTCGGCTTATACGGGGCCAGCGCGCCCAAGGGGTTCGATAAGCTTTGCCGGATCATCTCGACCACCGAGGTGTCCGTGATGACCGCAGTGCTGTCTTCCTTCTTGTCCGACGGGCGCTTAATCAGGTTATAAAAAGGAGACTTGTTATTTCGGTTAAGCCAATTGCAGAGCTCGCTCGGCACCTTCCTCTTGCGCAAATCACGCGGCAGCAAGATATTGCGTGTCTCCGGCAACAATTCATCGATCAAGCGGCGGGGCAAGGGCTTGGCTTTGTTGACCAACACGAACTGCTCGCGCTGCACCTCAAGGCTGTCGGACACGAACGCCACCACCGGCACTGGAAACGCCTGGTTCGTCGACCGCGATAGGGCGAGCGAGCGCTGTTGGCCATCCACGATCCACGCTACACGACTACCGGCTTCAAACACAGGAATGGTCAAGGTCCCAGTCTGCCCAACACCTTCATCACCGCTCGGACGCGTGCCCCGTGAGGCAGTGAAGCGCACCCCGGGCGACATCGCCAAGATGAGCGAGTTAGGGAACAAGACATTGCCCTGGTCGAGGTACTCGACGATTTCCTTCACGTGTTGTTGAATTTCCGGACGCTGAAACCCTTTTAAGAGGTCGCGCTCATCACGCTCCACCCGAGAAATGTCCGCGATCTTCATGATGTCGCCGCCTCGAATGAAGAAGGCGTACACATCTAAACCGTGCCCCTGGATCGTGTGCAAGGCGCGCACCACTAACTCTTGCTTATCCATTGCCGCGCCTCTCATCATTGCGTTCGACAAGCACGTGTTGGCGCAGCGTACGAAAGCGCGACTGCTCACACGACACCAAGGCCTCATCGCGCAGGTAGCGCAGTAATCCGGTCGCCGACCCGTTCAGACGCTGCCACTGTTCGCGCAACAGCGCGATGATTTCCTCGTCGCTCTTTCTTTGGCGCTCGGGCAGAGCCGGCTTTTGTAACACTGCGAGCGCTTGGCGCACCTGCTCGTGTGCCTGCTCAAGTGACAGCGCGTGACCGCGTACGACCTCCACAAAATGGCGTAATGCCCGCTGCGGGAAATCACTGCGCGTACCCGCATAGCCATTCAGCCCCTCTAGCCTCTCGTCGTAGGGCATTGCGCTATTTTGCAAGCGGGGTGCCAGGCTTGCTGCGCCATGCGGTGAGGTCACGATCCGCAAGCGCGCCAGCGCAGCGTCATCGAGCTGGGCGAGTTCGTCCGCCAATAATTCTAGATACGCCGCCGGCACCGCGAGCAGAATCAGCGCAGACGCCGACGCTTTGACTAGTTGCGCTAATGAGCGCTGCGCCCCAAATGCCTGAACCAGCGCTTGCCACCATGCCGCCGGCCCAGCGTGCAAACGCAGCAGGCACTGGTATAGGCTGTTATCGGCGGCGGCGGCCACCGTCACGTCGTATGAAGGAATGCACTCATCGGCGCGCACTAAACCGTGCCCCGCCGACGCGATATACAGCGGCGCTGCGGCGGCTTCTGCCGCCTGCCGCGCTTCGCTCATGGATCGACCCATATACAGCTCACGTGCCGGATATAGACCGTCCGCGCTTAGGGACTGGACTTGCTGATACCAGCGCTGTGCCAGCGCGACCACAGAGGGCGCATGCTCTGCGCCCTCGAGGGTCAGCACGGTGCCACTTTTTTTCTTCCTGTTCGTGCAACTCGTGATGACGATAACGTCAAGCGCTGGGCTCATTGTAAAGTTGCTAATGTAAAATTTAAGGAAACTGCGCTGGTAGCGCATCCATATTTTCGCATTTGGCGCACTTAATTACTAGATATGCCATGCGGCATGTTGCAGTTATTTGGATGTTTGAATGGCAAATGACACACAACTGTTCCAGTTACCTGATGGTGTGCCTGTCAAGTTCGTTGAGAACGCAGATGTGATCGACTAACAACGATCTGGCTATTGACTTATTGTTGCTAAAATCAAACAATAAGTCATGTCAAAGATGAATTTCCATCCGGAATCGCTGTTCAACACCTTCGACGGTGAAACCTCGGTGTGGACGCAACTGCAAGCCGCGCTGCGTGACCGCGACGGCGACACCTTCTATCGCTTCCCGATTGTCAGTGCAGAACGCGGGTTTCTGTATGAACCCGATATGGTTGTCGCGCTACGTGGCTATATGCCGCTCGTCCTCGAGTGCAAAGGTTGCCGTTTAGCGGACATTGAGCGCGTCAATGGCGCCGTCTGGACCATGGGCGAGTCCTGGTATCGCGCGAAAGAAAGCCCGCTGAATCAAGCACGCGATCAAGCGATCGCCTTGCGCAAGATGCTGGCGGATGCCAAAGCGCCCAGCGCGACAGTGCACAGTTTGGTTGTGCTTCCTTTTATTGGTCGCCAAGAGTTCGAACAGCGGCTGGGCGAACTGGCGCTCACGCCTGGGCTCGTGTTTGCCGATGACCTCGCTTTACCCGAGCGCTTTGCGGCCCGCATCCTTGACGCCGTCTCCAACTCGCCAGTGAGCCCCGAAGGGTGGAACCGCTTGGCCGAAGTATTAGGCGCCCGCGATCGCTGGCTCGTCGATGACGAGCCTATGCCGCCGGTGCGCCTTGCCAGCAGTTCCTCCGCGCCCGTATCGATCCCGGTGCCACAAGGGCAGGGTGGGCCCGGCATCAACATCCTGCGCTATCCCGGTCGGCCGCCCACCGCGGACGAACTGCGGCAAATGCTGCACATCGATGAGGGGACGCCTTACACCTATCTGGTCGCGACGGCTGGCCTAGAACGGCGCCGTCGCAAGCAGGGTTTTGGTGGACAGCATCAGCTCAAAAAAGATCTGCGTGCCCATGTCGAGCGTCCCGAAGAGATGCAACTCGTCTTTCATAAAGCGCTGCGTCACTTCATGGCCCGACCCATGCTGACCAGGACCGAAGAGCGCGTGTTGATTCAACGGGCAATCAAAGCCCTCGCGCAAGACGATCGTACGGTGGCTGACCAATTGCGGCGCGACGTGTTCGCTTGGCGCGACGTCTTGGCCGAGTTAGAAGAACAAGGGGTGGACCTGAGCGTTGGCGACCCGCATCCCGCACAGTGGGCCCATCCCGAACTCGAAACGATCGCCACATCGCTGCAGGGGATCTATCGCAAACTCCGGTGCGGTGCGGATGGCACTAAGCTCACCTTCGAAGAGGCGGCGCGTCACTACCTCAGCCTAAGCTACGTGCCGACCCCGATCGTGGTCATGGAAGGATTTACACGCCTGACACCGCTGCAGCAAGAATTTATTGAGTGTTGCGCACGTAGCGCTGGCGTCAGCCTATGGATTGTCCTGCCATACAACCCTGCTCAACAAGCTGGTTTTAGCGCGCTCGATCGTACCTATGCGCCGTTTATGGCGCGGGCCCGCTTGGTGCCACTGGCTACGCCGCCGCTGGGCGTCACGCCGTCCTTAGCGCATTTACAGACGACGCTGTTTTCGACCAGTGCAACCCCCAGCCCGACGGGCGGCACGATCGGCGACCAAGCTGTGTCATTAAACGCCTTCCCGCATCGAAATGACGAGGTCGCCTTCTGCGTCAAAGAGGTGATCCGCTTGCTGGATCACCTCGCGCCCGACGACCTGGTGATCGTTTGCAGTGATCCGCAGAGCATGGCACCACTGCTACGCGAAGAAGCGGAATTGCACGGCATCCCTGAACTGTTCACGGTGCCGCCGCGCCAACTGCTGTTGACCCCGGTCGGCCGCTTCATTTTGGTGTTGTACGAAATCTGGCGCGATGGCACGCTCGAGATGGAACCGCAGCAGTTCGCGACCTTGCTTGCGGCGGGTTGGCTGGGCGCACCAGCCCAACGCAGTGCAGAACTCTTTGTTGCCGTCGCCCATCAGCATTTCACGTTTTGCCGCAGCGAGGCCGACTGGATTGACGCCTTCAACACCATTGGCCAACAGGCCGATGGGGATACCATCCTCGGCAGCTTGGCGGACCGCTTACCTTCGTCGCTGGTCACGCTCGACGACTTAAATGCTTGGCGGACGGCGCTCGCCAGCATCATGCGACTGTGTCAGCGCATTTTTACCACTGGCGAAAAGCCGATCGGCCAACACATCAGCTTCCTGCTCGACGAGATCGAGCAACTCGACCCCTATCAGATGCTCCAGACCGAACGGCAGGTGCTGAGCCAGATACAGGCAGCGCTAGCCGACCTAAGTGAGAGCCGCTCGGTGGCGATCGACGCCAGGGAATTTGGCGAAGTACTCAGCAGCTTGATTCATGAGCGTCAGGATGATGAGGACGGTGACTTGCCCGGCAGTTCGCCGGGTAAGCACCCACACCAAGTCTGGGTGGTGGGGCCGGAAGGGGTCGATAACATCAGTTGTCACACCGTGTTCTTCTTGGGCGCAGACGAGAGTCGGATGCCCGCGCCGGGCGCGCCGCCATGGCCGAGGATGGTGTGGTCCGCAGATGAACACGTTGAACGCCAGCGCTATCGATTCTTGGCGGTGGTGCGCGCAGCGCATCACTGCTTACTGGTCTCGTATGCGCACCAAGATTGGGATAAGGAGCATCAAGCTTCGCCTTACCTCGACGAAGCCGCACGCCTATTGGCACGTCGCCTAGAGGTGCCGCGTACCAGCGCTGCCACCGCAGCGCCCAAGGATCAGGCCAGTGTCCGCCTCATCCCGATGAAGCGCGAGTCCTATACCCTGGCCCAACTCGCCACCTTCCGTCTCTGCCCCTACCGCTTCAAAATGGAAGTCCTTACTGAATGGGCGGGACGGTATACGAGCCCTTGGCAATTAGAGTGGCTAGCACGCGGCGTCTGGTTGGCTGAGACTTTCAACTATGTGGCGACGCAGGCGCCTGGACGCCACACAGCGGAGCAGTTTTGCGCGCTGATTGAGACGGCGATTGTCGCCGTGCGTCCACAAGTGCAACTGCGTCTGCCCGGACTGCACCAACTCGCCTGGATCGGTGTCGAGCATAGCGTTCGCAACACCATCGGATACCTACTCAAACCGACCGGCCAGCGGCAATTGCCTTTGCTAGGGGTGGTCGTCCCCCATCCGCGTAGCCAAACCTCCCACATTGGTATTGGCGCCGACCGTAGCGTTGCGGTTGTCGCCGAAGCCGACTTCCAAATCTGCCGCGGGCCCTACCTCAACTTTATTCGGGAAACGAATCAGTCGGGCGTATGGCTGATCGTGGGAAGCGACAACCAACCGATCAGCGAAGATGCGGACCCGGACCCGCACATCTTTAAAACCTTACGCTCGGCCGTGAGGTGGTGGGGGGATCTGTGGTTCGCGATGATCCGAGACGATGAGGATTTACACCCGCAGCACCGCATGGAACTCGCCGATTGCATCCAAAAACTGGAGCAAGGGAATTTCCGCAAGAACCCTGGCGACCATTGCCGCTACTGCCCCGTTGCCGATACCTGCATGGGCTTAAAACCCTGATCCGTCCTTATGACAGCTCCTTTGCACCAAGCGATTCCCGTCAACGCGGAACAACAGGCCATCATCGGGCACCTGCGGACCCATCCTCTGACCGTCGTCAGCGCCGGCGCCGGTGCAGGTAAAACCTACACGACCGTTGCCGCCATCATCGAACTACTCGGTCATCGAGAGGCCAGCGCCGATCAGTTCATCCTGATCACCTTCACAAACCAGGCGGCAGACCACCTGCGTCGTAAGCTCTTTCAAGCCTTGGGGGCCCAGATCACGCACGCGCAGCACGATCCTGCGAAGCGCATGTATTGGTTGGAACAGCAAGAGCGTTTGTCATCCGCGTTCATCGGGACGATCCACGGCTTCTGCCGTCAAATCCTCAAGCTGCATGGCTATGGAGCAGGGGTGTCACGTGACGCATCGATCAGCTTTGCTAGCCGGGTGCGCGACGAAGTGATTGAGGAGCGGCTCGAACACTGGTTGTCCACCGCGACCACCTCAGCGCTTGCCTACCAAGTCCGCTCTGGTGCCTATCCCATCTATGCAATCCGCAAACTGCTCGCACGCATGCTAGACGGGGTCCGCAACCAAGGCCTCCGTGCCAGTGCCGTACGCGACGCTACCCTAGGGCGTGACGACGAGACTGGCAAAGCGGAACGGGTCGAACTTGCGCACTTGCTGGCGGAGGTCGAAGCCTACTACCAGCAACGATGCCAAGAGGCTCAACAACTCGATGCCGCGGCCTTGCTCGAGAAAACCGTGGAATTGTTCCAGTCCGAAGCTGGCCCTCAAGTCGCACAGTCTCTGGCGGCCCGGTTTCGCTTCTTGTTCATCGACGAGTTCCAAGACACGACCGAAACCCAAGCGGCGATTGTCGACGTGCTGGCGCGTGATATGACGGTGCTGGTCGTCGGTGACCGCAAACAATCGATCTACGCATTCGCTGGCGCCAAGGAGTCGCTCCTCGAGGGATTCGCGGTTCGACACAGGACGACCTGCTTGCCCCTCAAAATGTCGGGGCGACCAACCCTCGCTTTGCTCAGCGCCCAAAACGCATTGTTCAAAAAAATGCGTCAGCGCTTTCGCGAACTCGACGATCCCCTGGTGGCCAATGCACGCAACCACTCGGCCCAAGATGGCTTACCGCCGATCGTGGTGATCGTTGAACCTGACCACGATGCCACCGCCGTCAACGATGCGACCGACCGCATTCGGAACTTGCTGGGCAAGCAGATGCACCGTCCAAATGACGATGGCGGACAGCGCCCGATTCGGCCGGCTGACATCGCCGTGCTGGTGCGCACCAACACCGAGGTCGACACCTGGGTAAAGCACCTCGAAAGAGCCGAGATCCCAGTGCGCGCAGACACTGGCATCTCTTACCTGCGTCAGCCCGAAATCATCGCTATGTACCGCTTCTTGCAACTGCTCATCCGTTACCCGGATGACGTTGCCCTGGTCGAAGCATTGTCCACGCCGCCGTTTGAATCGGTGGACTTGCGGGACGAAGAAGCCCGCATTTTGAACTACGGTAAAGAGCGCGGTAAGCCCCTGACCGACAAGTACGAAGCCACTTATGCCGAACATGCCGGGCAGGTGCGTTCGTTGATACAGCGAGCACGCACCGTCACCGTTCCCCAGCTGCTCGGCCTGGTCGAGCAGACTTTTCAATTGAAGGCGAGCTACCGTCAACAAGGATTCGACAGCGCCGCCGTCAACCTCGACCGCCTGCGTGACTACGCCCGCAACCGCTTCGATAGCGACCAAGCGCTGACCTTGCGCACCTTCATCGACATGCTACGGCGCGACATCATGAACGATGAAGAAGCGCGCGACGTCGCCCAGCACGATAGCGATGGGGAAGGGCAGGTGACGGTGATGACCGTGCATCGATCGAAAGGGCTCGAATTTCCCGTCGTCGTCTTACCCGGGATCGAAAAAAACCGGCTTAAATTCCACCCACCCGAGTTCGTCGCCAACATGGCCTTGGGCCTCGAACTCAACGTGCCGCAACTGGGAGTGTCCCCATCCACCGATTTCCAGGCCCACTGGGCGCAAATCCAGCAAAACTTGCTGTCCGAAGAGATGCGTCTGTTTTACGTCGCCGTCACCCGCGCCAAGCACATGGTCTGCATGTTTGGTGTCCAGAAGACCGGCCCAGGCGCCGCCGACGCCCTCAGTTGGCAAAATGAGGTACTCAACGCCAAAGAGGTGATGCGCCAACACGGCGCCAGATTCCTGAAGGTCGACGTCCCTGACTAAGCCGCCGAGCCCGACAACAAGACCGATCGATGCCAAGCGGTGTACCCATCTGTCTGCTATCCTGCGCGTCCAAACAAGCTAGGGTAGCCGCATGGCAGCAAAGGCTGATGCCCCAAGGCTGAAAGTCTGCAACGATCAGCACAACGGAAACCAGTGACACCCGACGCAATCAACGACAAACCAACCAGGGCGCCATAACGCGCCTTGGCCAGAACAAATGACCTCATATGCAGTACGCCATCATCTACATCGCCACACTCGTCGCCGCCAACATGGCGATCGCCTGGCTAGGTCCCACCGCGATGCCGGTGGTCGCCTTCCTTCTAATCGGTCTTGACCTCACCTTGCGTGACCGCCTACACGACCAGTGGCATGGCAAGCGCCTATGGCCGCAGATGTTCACGCTGATCGCCGTGGCCGGCGTGGTCTCCTACGCACTCAACCCCGTCAGCGGACAAATCGCGATCGCCTCAGTGGTCGCCTTCAGTGTCGCATCGCTCGCCGACGCCGTCGCCTACCACATGCTAGAAGGGCGTTCATGGGCGATCCGCGCTAATGGCTCCAACGTCGTCGGCGCCACCGCCGACTCGCTGATCTTCCCACTGCTCGCATTCGGCACCGCACTGCCCTCGATCGTCCTGGCGCAGTTGGTCGCCAAAATCGCAGGCGGCATGGTCTGGGCCCTGCTCATCGCCTGGCTCGCCCGTGCGACGAAACCGAAAGCAGCGTAAGAGGCACTTGCAACTGGACACGCAGTGACGACGCAGCCTCTTGCAAGATGTCTCAACCCAAGTAAATCCATACACGTGTTACACAAGGCTGCCCTGAAGTGAGGGCAGAATCTCCTCGTTAGATCGTAACTTCTCCAGCATCGCCGGATAGTCTTCTTTGGTTCGAATTACCATCAGTCGCACAAGACTATTCGTGTGACAGCGTAGTAAATCTGCCTTCTCAAAATCTTTCCCATCTGCGAGCAATAGGTTAGCTTGTATTTTTGGCTCTTTGTTCTCTCGATCAGCTGAGGTGGGGTACGGCACAATAAGCCAACGATCATAATCCAACGCCGCACGAGAAGCGTGGAGGCTACCACCCTTCACATCTGATTGCATCATTACTACGCCTTGAGCTAGACCTGCTTGCACGCGGTCGCGCTGCACGAAGTAAGCCTTTTGCGCTCCTTGTCCGAAAGGATACTGACTGACCAGTGCTCCCCCCGCATCGAGTATGCTCTCCGCAAGTTTTCGATTTGCGCTTGGTGAAACCGTATGAAGCCCGTGCGCTAAGACAGCAATGGTGTGAGCACCCGTTTCTACGGCTGTACGATGAGAGATTGCATCACATCCAAGAGCCAGACCACTGACAATGCTCCAGCCCTGCTCACCAAAGTACTTGGTAAGACGAACCGTAGCACCTTCTCCATGTGGCGTTGGCTCACGCGTACCAATGATCGCGATGGACTTAGCGGGGTCAGGTGCAAGGGTGCCACGCACAAACAACAAAAACGGATCGTCTTTTGCCCTCGCAAGCAAGTTCGGATAACTAGGATCGAATGGGGACAAAATCCAAGCTTTATAGCGTTCAGCTTGATCAAGTTGGGATGCCGCAGCCTCAAGTGCCCTCGGCCATGCGTCCTGGTCGTCTAAAATTTTTCTGAGTTGAGGGACCTGCGTTGCAACGTGTTCGACCGGGAGAGACTCAAACGCCGGAACCGCCGCGATCTTTCGGAGCATTGCAGGGCCGACCCCCTTTAACATGGAGAAGGCTAACAGGAAGGCAGTTTTTGCAGAGGTCTCGATCATTCCACGTCACTAATGTTCTTTGCTAAAGAAAACAATGTTACATCGCCGGCCCCGGCCGCTTGCAAGTATTTCTTGGCATAAATTAAAGTAGAGCCAGTTGTGGTCACGTCATCGATCACAACATAAAGTGCATCATCATGTACCAGTTCGGGGCGATTGACGAAAAGATGGTCCCTCACATTCGCGAATCGCTCATCCTTCTTCAGATGGTCATTGCTGTTAGAACGTACCCCGGCTTTGTAGGCCAGTAAACCTGGAACAAACCACAAACCCCGCTCCCTGGCTTGAGCTTCGCCGCCATAACTGGTCTGAATTTGCTGCAAAAATGCTTCTAGTCGAGCTGAACGGCCGGGGCGATGCGGTACTACTGTAACAAAGATACGGTCAACGCGACGAAGTATCGGGTTGATGAAAGTCCGAACTGCTGTAACCCACTCTGCCGGGAACACTGCGGAATTTTTATGCTCTTGGATTGCTGCTGTTAGGTCGTGCCATGCTTGGCGTCGTTGTAGCGACTCGTAGTTTGCAAATGATCGACCAGCGCAGTGGATGGGGTAAATCCCTCTCTCTTCGGGAGCGAAGTGGTTAATCCGGTCGAAGCGACCCCAAGGGGTGAATCTTTGTGCCCCGATTAGCAGTCGTTCAAGCTCTGGGAGGAAGGGCTCCGGGTTGTCCAAAACCCGAATCAGTTCGTTCGGACTGGAGATGATGGCGTCAGGCACCCGTTCAAGTGCCCACCAGTGCTCGTTTTGCGGCTTCGCTGGCCAGTATCCCTTGTTCAAGACAACCCAGCATCCGGCATGGTACGCGGCACGAACATCGCTTACACCATCGCCCACCATAACTATGCGCCGCAGGTCTGCAACTTCAAGGCGCTGCATGGCAAGCAAAATGCCATCACCGGATGGTTTGGTTCGCTCCACGTCTTCATAGCTGACAACAACGTCCCATCTAAATGTCGGGTATGCCCACTGCAAAACCGTCTGCGCATAGCTGCTCGGTGACCGCGTGAAAACACCCAGTTTCATCTGGGGGAAACGCAGGCGGATCATGTTGAGCGTCTGTAGCGTATAGATGTGGCGGTTACTACGTCTGTTCAGCTGCACACGAAGTTGTTGCTGGTAGACCGGGTCTGCATTTCGCTTTCCAGCCAGTCGAAGTTCTGCTAAATCTTCTGTATCAAGAAGCGTCTGGTCCAAATCGAAGAGACAAAGTTCCAGCATGGTTTCTCATTCAGGTTTTAATTATTGTCAATAATTTACGCCAAATGCGAATGCTGGGCAACTTATAGTTAATTTGCGACTTTTTACATTGTAAAAACTTGTGTTCTATAAAACGACACAATTCGTCCACGTATTTCATTTAAAATCGTTTGTCGCGAATCGTGAAGATGCTCGAAAGCGAGCCTGGATCTGTTTCCCGTGGGCTCACCATGTACTAATTCGCTTGCTGGATAGGGCTGTTAGGTAAAGCTGACCGTGCCAAGTACAGCTTTTCCAATTGCGACAGCGAGCAGCGGTTAGAGAGGACCTAGCGGCACTTATCGAGGCTTATGAAGCTAGATACTTCCCAATGAGCTAGCAGACCTAGTTGAGGCGATTAAGAGCGCCTAACAAAACCGTTCGACATACCGCCAACAGATGAGCGAGCAGGCAAGCGAAAGGAACGCCTGGTGCACGTCTGCCCGCCGCTCATGTCGAATGCGCAATCTGCGGAAGCGGTGCAGCCAACCCAAGGTGCGCTCGACGACCCAACGCCATCGGCCAAGCCTTTCGCGCGACTCCACGCCGTACCGCGCAATGCGCGCTGCGATGCCCCGACGGCGCAGCCAAGCCCGATGGGCTCTCGAAGCGTACGCTCGATCGGCATGCAGCTTACCTGGACGTTTGCGAGCACGGCCTGCCAGCCCTTTAACTGCCGGGATGGACTCTACCAGCGGAATGAGGAAACGCGAGTCGTGCACCTGCGCGCCCGAGATCTGGGCTACTAGTGGAAGCCCACGCTCATCCACCAGCAGATGATGCTTGCAGCCGAGTTTGCCGCGATCGGTCGGGTTTCGGCCCGTGTGCTCGCCTCCGGCAGGTGCCGGTACGCTAGCAGCGTCAACGCAAGCTCGATCCCACATGATCTGATCGTGCTCTCGGAGCCGTCGCAGAATCGCCTCGTGAATACGCTGCCAAACGCCGGCTAGCATCCATTCGTGGAGGCGACGCCAGCATGTCATGCCACTGCCGCAGCCAAGTTCGCGCGGCAGGTACTCCCACGGTATTCCAGTCTTGAGGACAAACAGGATTCCGGTCAGAGCAGCGCGATCATCGATACGTGGGCGTCCGCCTTTCGGCGATTGGCGATGCGCCGGAAGGTGAGCTGCTATAAGCGACCACAGGTCTTCGGGAAGAAGTGCTCGGGCCATGGCATCAGTCCGTCTACGAACACGGGCGCTATGTTAGCGCCCAGACTGAGCCTGCGTACGTCCGCAATCGACCTATTGTGTTGAAAAACTCGACTCGGTTGCCGACATATAACGAAAGATCGATAACTCGACTGTCCAGAACGGCCGCTACGCCTCGATCGTCGGTCGTTTGGCGCGCAGAGGTGTCCAAAAATGTTCCGAAAATGTTGCCATCCGACTTTTTCAACACAATAGGCCGGAACCGGCCGGCGAACCAGCATAGCATGTTGCCAACGCGGAAAAGTCACGGACTGTCGCGATAGGCAGCTGCCGACCCAAAGCAGACGGTCCGATGGTTAAAGTTTTAAATCGTATTCGTCTGGTGAACTGACAGCCATCGTGAGCCTCGTCCCGCGTTCTAACTGGGAGACCGCATGATCGCCAACCCAGAACGCCTTAACTTTTCTGAACCGTTTGCGAAATGCTGAAGCAAACAGCTTCATGAGCTCCTGCGACTGAGGCGATTCAGATGCGGTTGCCACTCGCCCATGCAAGAGGACCCCAGGCATCCTGACGCCGCCTGCTGTGATAACCACGGAATCAGGATTTATTAGCTGGTCAACGAGATAATTCGTCGGCCCGTCTTTTTGCGGCATTTCCCGGACCACCACAGCGCTCGACTTGCAGAGAATCAGGTAGCTGTCGCATGCTATTGATGAGTCGTTGTTTGCCGTTCCGAGCTTAGGAATGCTCGTTCCACTAAGGATTACCTCCGGCTCTGGCCGAGCGTAACGTCCGGTTCGTGCGTACTTTAAAGGTTTGCTGGCTTCGGCAAACTCAAAGATCGGTAGCAAATCTTCCTTTGTCGCGTAGAACAAAATTTGGGTCATTGCTCACTCTCTTTTGTTGCGGTCTATGTCATTTTTATAGCTGTTCGACTGAAGGTCCGTTTTTGGCCGAACCCGGCCTTTCGGCTCAGCATAGCGGGTTGTCATCGCGAGAAAGCAACGGATCGTCACGACTGACTAAAGCGATTCACTGCAGACGTTCGCGGCGTATTTACGTTGTAGCGAAATAGATGATCGGGATCGTAATTTGGATCAATGAATACACGATGCCAATCCAGTGCCAAACGCGTAGCACTAGTTTGTTCTTGAGCACGGCAAAGCCGAAGTAGATGAGCCCGGTTAGAAAACTGAGTAGTGCGATCGCATACGCTAAGAGTGAAATCATCATCAGCCCTATAGCGTCGCCACCAGCAGGGTGGCCAGCTTCACGTGCCGCCATAAGTTGAGAAAAGAGCAAAATAGCCAGTGTGCACTGGTAAGCTACCAGCAACCATACCAATCCCGAACATCGTGGCTGTTCTGCCGCTTCTCATCTGAGGCCTTATTTGAAAATTCTGGATCGTACATCGTCTGCTCTTGGCCGACTACCGCAGTCCAGTGTACGGCAGGAACCGACCCCAAGCAGACGTTCAGTTAGGTTTTAATTGCGTGTAGGGAGGTAATGAGAACTGCACATTGTCAATCGCTAAGCGTGTCCTAAATGGGCCATTAGGCGAAAGCGTACGCGTTATCACTTCTTCCGGGACATTGTAGTTATAAAGCATCAGTCTCACTCGATGGGGACCCACTTCGTTAAGCAGAGTAAGCGCCGCATTTACATACGCTGCGTGAACGTAGTTTTTGCGACGGCAGACATAGGCAAGACCTGGGAACATGGTTCTTCTCCGTGTGGAACAATGGCGCGGAGAAGAGTTGCTAGTTCACTTCGCGGAACGTCTAAGTGCATCCACACTACTCTCTTTGGATCACTAACGTCGAAAGTCTACTTTTGGCCGACACCAGCCGGTCGCAAACGATTACAGCTGACATTAGCCTTCCACTTACGCTTTCGCTTCCTCTAAAGCCTTTCCCGACGCGATCCAAGCTTTGACCCACGCCGGCTGGCGCCCACGCCCGCTCCATTGCTGGGTTGGATCGGCAGGGTTACGATACTTAACCTCGACAGTGCTTTGCTGAAACGTCTTCGACGTTTTGATAGCGCGAAGATCTTTTTCGGATAGTCCGGCGCTCTGGGCAATGTGAAGGATCTGCTCACGTGCCTTGCTGATACTGAGAAAATGGCGTGTTTTCAACTCGTCGATCACTTGTACTTCAAGCGCACGAAGTTGGGCAATCGAATATTTGGACAAATCTTGCATGGTTGGCCTGGTTTGTTGGCTTGGGAGAAGGCCATACCGTAGCATACGCACGCCTTTGATGGGGGTATTCGCGGGCAAGCGGCCTGGAAAGGCTGCACTTCACAAGAACCGATTAGGAAATTGCGTTAGCAGGCGCGATACACGCTTGATGCGTTCGCGCCTAGCCACTTTTGTCCTTCTATACGGCTGAGTATTCGGTTGTCGTTGCTGTCGCGACAAGTAATGGGTGCACGAAGGTTCCAGCCATGAGCGCCCACAATGGGACTCCTCAACCACGGAGGAGGTGTCATGGATTCGAACACTTGTAAAACCGAGATCGTCGGGCCTTGGAATAAGGGACGTCTTGTCGGACAGAAGCTTCCTTTGAAGTTACGCGAAATATGGGGGATCCGTATTCGCTTACAACTATCCGAACGTTGCCGCGACCTTGCCCTCTTCAACCTCGCTATCGATAGCAAACTGCGTGGCTGTGACCTGATCAGCCTGCGCGTTAAGGACATATCGCAGGGAAGAAGCATCTTTCATCGTGCGATAGTGATGCAACGGAAGACCAGCAGGCCGGTCCAGTTCGAAATTACGGAGCAGACCCGGCAGTCGGTGCTTGCCTGGATCGACCGGCGAAATCTCTCAGGAAGCCAGTACCTGTTCCCGAGCCGAGTGAAAAACTCGCCGCACCTGTCCACCCGTCAGTACGCACGCATCGTTACCAGGTGGGTTGAATCCATCGGTCTGGATGCGACAGCGTACGGAACACATTCGATGCGGCGAACGAAAGCGACACTCATCTACCGGCGAACGAAAAATCTTCGAGCGGTCCAGTTGCTTCTTGGGCATACTAAGCTCGAAAGCACTGTACGGTATCTTGGCATCGAGGTCGATGATGCCCTTGAGATCGCGGAGCAGACGGAGGTCTAACTCGAATTCACAGCCGACTGCCGCCGGTACTTGATGATCGGCTGGAGTCGGCCAGGAGCTGCCGGTGACTAATGCGCCCATCGCCCCAAGGATGAACACATCCGGCGACTGGGTGTCCTATGGTTGACAATACAAGGGAGCTCCATGATGTCCGCCCTTACTATGGCGACGCAGCAACCAAAGCGAACCTTGCTACGTGTCTTGGGACTAGGGTTCGGCATCGCTGTGGTTGTTGGCGGAATGATAGGGGCCGGAATACTGCGGACCCCAGGATCCGTTGCTGCGCAGTTGCACAGTCAATGGATGGTTTACGTCGTATGGGCAGTGGGCGGCTTGTACGCACTTGTTGCGGTGAACAGCTTTGCCGAACTTGCAACTTGCATTCCCAAGGCGGGTGGAGGCTACGTATATGTGAGGAGAACATACGGCGCGTTCCCAGGGTTTGTCGCCGGGTGGAATGACTTTGTCATCAACACAATCGCCATCGCCTATCTTTCCGTTGCGGGAGGCGAGCTTCTTGGCGTACTCATCCCTAGATTAGAAGGTAGCGAGAACCTGCTCGCCCCTGTCGTGGTCCTGGCGTTCGGAATATTGCATTCGTTCGGCATGCGTACCAGCAGCCTTGCTCAGCAAATATCCAGCTTGCTTAAGGTGCTGCTGCTTGCTGGCCTGATCGCTGCTGCGCTCCTTGCCAGCAGTCCGCCAGCGAACGCCATGGCTAAGGTAGCCGCCGTTACAACGAGCACCGAGAGTTTGCTCGTTAGCTTTGCGGCTGCCGTCGTTGCCACGCAAATGGTAATGGAAACGTATGCCGGCTGGAACTCCAGCTGCTATTTTTCAGAAGAAACGACTGATCCAGGAAGGACACTACCTCGGGCAATGTTCACTGGCGTGCTGATCGTCATTGCCATGTACCTACTTGTCCAGATGGCGCTTCTGCATGTTCTGACTCTTGAGGAGCTCAGCGCTTCCAAGTTTCCAACGTCGGACGCCATGGCCAAGGTATTCGGCGAGAAAGCACGCACCGGTGTCATCGTTCTCGGGTTGATTGCAATCTTAGGGATCATCAATACCATGATTTTGTACACCCCGCGAACCGTCTACGCAATGGCTCGGGACGGCCTCCTTAGCGACCGCGCGACCTACGTCACAGCGGGCGGTACGCCGTTGGTTGCACTGTGGGTGACGGCTGCAATGGCGACATTCTTTTCAGCTTCGGGCTCCTTTGAAACCTTGCTCGCGATTGCCGCCTTTTTAGGGCTGATCGGAGACGTCCTTTGCTATGCGGCGCTGTTCATATTGAGAATAAAAGAGCCTGACTTGCCTCGGCCTTTCTGCGCAATTGGCTACCCATATATTCCTTTCGGAATTTTCATTGTCGCTTGCATTTTGGTAGTCATTTATTTGGCCGGGAATACCCTGCCAAGCCTGGCGGGTGTGGCGGTTCTGCTCGGCGCTTATCCAGTCTTCCGATATGTGTCGAAGTCGGTCAAAGAGCCGCAACAAGAGCGGAAAAACACGAACTAACGGCAGTAGCGGAACGTCCGCTCCAGACATTGCTTTGCCTATCTCCTAGCTCACGTATTGGTAATGAAGTGAGCATCGAGCGCGGAACATTTTCGCTTTCATATGATTCTGCAAAGGGGGCGAACGCAGTCACAGTCGAGTTTGACGAAGATCGCGCGCTTGGCGGCATGGTCCTTCGAGTAGTCAGTAAGGGCAACTGAGGCGAGCGGCCTTAAGTTGTTACGTAACCGATTTGTTGTGTCCGCTTCGGGTCGGGTCCGGCCTGTCATAGACTGGTAAGGCCAAAAGCGAGCGGTCGCAGACCATGCCAGCTAGGAACGGCTGGGGATGGGGCCTTCCTCAAGTGTGGCAAGGATGGGCGGTTCTAGCGACCTTTTTTGTATTGCTGATAGGTGGCGTAACGGCTTTGGCATTCTATGGGCCGATGTTCGTAGCGCTGTATGGCTGCGCGCTGGGCGGTCTTCTGTTGGCTGTGGCGTTCTGAAAAGGAGAGCCCCAATCCGGCAGGGACAATAGCTCACCTTGAACTGCACATCGAATGTCGGGTTCGGGTCGATAGCGGGCGTACGCGACCATAGTCCCGGCACTATTATCGAAAGTTTTGCTAGGTAGTTACTATTGGTTGGTATTCTTCAATTATTGATGAGCTACACTTATTCTGCCTTTCTCGTGAGGGAAATCCCAAGAGTCATTTCTCTTCCGGCCCGCTATCTCCGGTGGGCCTTTTTTATGTTGAGAGCAACGAGATACGAGATCAATAACTTGTCCCCAGCCTTAAGGCGCGTCAAGCAAGGCCAAACAGCGCTTTTATCGACCGCTGGGCAAACTGGTCGTACCGCCACAAAGTTCTGGTAGATGGCCAAAGGAAATGATGCTCAGGAAACGAGGCCGTCGGTAGCAGATAGATTTGAGAAGTATGCTCATTGGTCTCGTCCATCCGAACCCAGATAACGAAGTCGGCCGCCGGCGAGAACCGAATCGTCACCTTCCAGCATGGGTGGCTGCGCTCATACCGGCATCGGGTACAGATGAGACGAACCGTCACGCCGTTCAGGCGATAGGTGCGCGGGCTGAGCTTCTCAACCTGAGCCTTGGCCGCGGCAGCGCATTTTTCCAGCTCAATGGCCGCATCGCGTGTGATACAGCGCATGCGATACCTGGTGATTGT
Organism: Massilia sp. 2TAF26; assembly: GCF_052115005.1. Classification (NCBI taxonomy): domain Bacteria; kingdom Pseudomonadati; phylum Pseudomonadota; class Betaproteobacteria; order Burkholderiales; family Oxalobacteraceae; genus Massilia; species Massilia sp. 2TAF26. The sequence continues at coordinate 6,517 of NZ_JBFRFV010000024.1, read as the reverse complement.
GCTGCGTGATAGGCACGGCCTGCTCACACCAGCCAAATCCATGGCGGCGACAATACCCTTGAAGCGAAAGGCGTAAGACTTCACGGCTGGCCCACCGCTGGAATTGATCAAGTCGGGCGTGACCTTGCCGTGCTCAACGAAGAGATCTCGCAGCACGTCCAGCATCTCGTCGTGAGTCCACTGTTTCCGCCGACGCTGGCGCTCGACTCGTGCCTCTTCCAGCTTTTCACGAGATACAATGGCTTCGAAGGCATCCTCAACCTTTATCCATGTATTTGGCGCATTTAGGCGTCTCGACGTTCTGAACCGTTGCGTGCTGCGGTTGAACACCAGCGTGCCGACATACTTGTCGTTCGTAAGGATCTGCTTGACGAGGTGAGACGACCAAGCTCGGCCAAACCCAGTCTCGACTCCTTCACTATTCAAGCGCCGGGCGATACCAATATCGGTGAGGTGCTCGACGAGATACATGTCGTAGATCCGCCGAATGACTGCAATCTCTTCGCCTGGACCGGGCGCATATCTAACACGATCGGTCGACATCGGCTTACGCTCGCCAGGGCCGAGCACTCCTTTAGCCTGACCAGCGGCAGAAATTGCAATGCGTCGCAATCCATACCCAGCTTGCCCACCTTGCTTGAACCCAGCCTCAGTGAAGCGACACTGTGCGCGAAAGACCTTGGCTGACAGCTCCCGGCTATATTCCGCTGCCATCGCGCGCTTCAGTCCCTTAAGCACAGCAGCGAGCGGTGATCCATCATTACTGAATGGCTCCGCGCAGTATGCGACAGCGATGCCTGCGCGGCGGCAGGCGTACTCGTAGTAGGCGCTCTCGTCGACGTCCTGGAAGCGGCCCCAACGGCTCACGTCGTAGACGAGAACGATGCTGAAATCGGCGCTGCCGGACTGGATATCAGTCAGCAGCTGTAGCAGGCCGGACCGGCCATGCAAGGTCAACCCACTTCGGCCCTTGTCTTGGTATATGCGCGTGATCTGGAAGTCATGTGCTACTGCATATTCCTGCAGAGCTGCCTCCTGATGATCGGTCGAATAGTTCTGGTGTTCAGTAGAGGCACGAACATATAGGGCAGCACGACCGGCGGAAGCTGTCAGCATTCCTCCTCCGGTTGGTCAGCTGTGATACGACCGAACATCCCGTCGAGCGATGCGAACCGCATTGAGGAATAGCGCTCTAGGTTCGACTCCCGCAAACGGATCGGTCGAGTCGCCAAGTCGGCCGCAGACACCAGGAAGTAATCAATGATCTCGCCCGTTTCCCTATTCAAGCGGCCGCTGATGATGAAGTCGATTCTGGGCCTTGCGAATATCCTCCAGGTCCGTGAGCAACCTTGGGGGGCGTATGGGACGGCCACCTCAACACGTACTCGCACACTATCGTTCAGCTGCAGGACATAACGCTCTCGTGTTCGCTCTACGGTCGCCTCCGCGGCTCGGGCGAGTTCCTCGACTTGTACCAGCAGTTTCTTCCTCAGGCCCGCCAGCTTTATCCTGCCAGCAAACGTATAGGCGCGAGAGCGAGGCAATCCGGCTGCATCGTATGCAAGGACCAGTGATCCGAAAGCCCTGACGAACAAGTCCGGATCTGGTAATGCTGGGTCTTCTGCGATGATCTTTGCGCTGAGCTTGCCGTGCCGTTGATGACAGTCTTGAAGTAGCACGATCAGTTCGGACCTGTTGTATCGTCGCATTCGCCGTGCGCGCTCGACCTGCACCGCTTCAAACAGCTCTCGGGAAACGATGCCGTCGAACGCGTCTGGGTTCACGATCCATTTATCTGGTGCATTGCACGTGCGTGGCTTGGATAGCTTGCAGGTGCGCCTGTTGTACGCGAGGGCACCGTAGTATTTGACGTTGGTCAAAATCGTGTGGACCATGTCGTATGTCCAGGGTCGGCCCCACTCGTTCCGAACTTGCTCGGCATTGAGCAGCCGGACGATGGCGCGTTCACTGAAGCCATGTTCCATGTAGAGCGAGTAGATCCGCCGGACTGTAGCCACCTCGTCATCCGGCCCCCAGACAAGAACTACGCGATCTGTTGCTGAGAACTTCGATTCGCCATGCTCAAGTATGGCTCGTGGCGTTCCACAAGCCTTGATCGCAAGGCGCCTGAGCCCGAAGCCAGCATGGCCACCTTGTTTGAACCCCATTTCGATGAATCGGCATTGCGCGGCGAAGACCTTCTCGGATAGGTCGCGACTGTACTCCGCGGCCATGACCCGCTTCATGCTTTTCAGTAGCGATGAGTAAAGCCCGCCATCATTGGCAAACCGCTCACCACAGTAGATCACCTCGATCCCAGCGCGGCGGCAAGTGTGCTCATGGTATGCAGCCTCATCAATGTCCTGGAATCTTCCCCACCGACTGATGTCGTACACGATGATGTGGCTGAAGTCAGGCTTGGCCGACTGTACGTCTCGCATGAGAAACGATAGGCCGGCGCGCCCCTTGATATCGAGCCCGCTTTTACCGTCATCGACGTACTCTCGAATGATCGGGATATCGTGGGCTGCTGCATATTCTCGAATCTTGGCGCGCTGGTGATCCGTCGAGTAATCTTGGCTCTCTGTCGACATGCGAACGTACATCACAGCACGGTTAGAGGAACACTCGACCATAACAGCCTCCAGTGTTGAGACAGCTCAAAACTTAGTGGTCAACTTGAGAGACTATCTAAACACGAGTAACGATGACGCACGCAACCATGAGCCCAGCCATACTTGCAGCCGCCCTCGAATTGTCCCGCATCCACGGCATAGCCTACGCAGCGTTTTTCCTGCTTGATCGCGACATCGCTTTCGAAGTCATTGCAGAGCTACTTTGGAATGCTCGCCCCCGGTGTGAGCTTTATCCGCTCGAGCACCATTGAATGAAAGCAGGCACGACGAAAATAGTGAGCAGCCGCTAGGTCTGCGCCGTGTCGATTCAATTGGACTGACCAAGTAGAACCGCTGTCAGCCAGCTGCCGTCGTTTGGCTGAGGCCGCTATCGACCCAAAGCGGACCTAGCCCAGCTTCGTCAAGCACCGGACCGACGACGTTCTCTGTTGGGATCGTGCGGCCGACAATAGCCAGCATGGCTAACGATGCCATCCGCTCTGCCGTCGCTGCTAATACTCACAGTCACGAGGAACTGCTGCCCCCACTGCTTCTTGTCATAGTTCGCCCTGGGCCACGGAGAGGGTAAAAAATCGACGGTGATATACGCCGCATTGATTGTCTCGAGCAGGATGCCGGATCGGCTCGCTAACTTTCGAAGAAGGAGGTGATAGTCCGCGAGCACTTGTGCGAACTCCGGAGACAACGGCTGCATAGACGGCGCAAGCAAGTCAAGCGACACCGCACTTTGCGAATATTGCTCTGCAAGCGAACGCAGTTTCCCGATTGCCCAATAGCCAGCAAGATCGTTGTTACGGCTAGCGAACGACCCGCACAATCCGGCTGCGATGTTCGTTAAGCGTGCGCTTCTCGGCATAAATCAGATCAATAAAGGTAACGAATCTCGGCGTAGACGATTATTAAACAAGGACCGCTTGTGGCCGAACTCGGCCGTTCGACACAGCATAGCAGGTTGCCGAAGCAGAAAATTCGAAAGCGGTTACGACCGGCGGGAACCGACCCTAACCGGACGTTTGTCCTAATGCCAGTCCGGCTCAGGAAGCACTGTCACATCTAACGCGACTATCTTAATGTATGCAGACCGAATCGCGTATGTTCGTGATGTAGAGGCTTCGTTATGGTAAAACATTAGCTATTGGAATTAAGAATCTTTTGCGCCAAAAATAAAATAGAAGGCCTAGGACAGGAAACAACGCGGATGTTGCCATTTTTATCGAGTTGCCGGCATCATCAAATGAAAGAATGCCCGGATAATCCAATTGTTTTCCGAAACGCACACCACTCACTGCGTAACCAACAAAATCTAGGCCGGCATGCAATCCAATCGCGAACCAAAGCGATCTCAACTGAACTGACACAAATCCTAGCAACATTCCTACTACAGATGCACTTACGACAAAAATAACAGGTCGATGAGTGCTATAATGTAGTAAGCCGAAAAGAATTGCTTGTAATACGATAAAAATTAACAAAAGTCGGGCCGATTTTGGCTTGTAATTTTTAATAAATATTAATGGCGCCCTGAAAACAAGCTCTTCAAGTGCGCCAGCAAATATCGAAACTATAAAAGATGAGAGCAGAAGATTAAAGGTGAAATAGTTTGCTAGATATAAAGAATTAGTGGCGAGGTGAAGAATTGTGAATAACAATAACGAAAATAGCGACGCAATTAAAAATCCGGCTACAAGCCCAGCGGGGCTCGACAATTTGGAATTGCCGATATGCCCCCTGAATAAAACACCGATTATCATTACCATGGCTATATCTTGTATCGCTATCTGCAGAATAACTCGGTCGAAAGTCGAACGATGCAACAAGTACGACAACAAAATACCGCCGCAAAATATAAGAGCTATAGATCGGATCTTGCCCATGAAATTTCAAAAACCGTTTTCTGAAAGTAAGAGGCGACCTGCATGCCTCGGATTGCTGCCTCTGGTGTACGGCAGCTTTCGACCCATTCCAATGGGATGGACTCCTCCTCCCCGCGAGGGCACGCAAGTGCCAAACTGGAGTTTCCACACTACCGGTTCAGGATGAAGGAGTCCGTCATGAAGCTTATCCGCGTTGGGGTCGACTTGGCAAAGAATGTCTTTCAGTTGCACGGTGTAGATCGTTCGGAGAAGGAGGTCTGGAAGCGCAAACTTGACCGTGGCAGCTGGATAAAGGTCCTGCTCGACAGAGTCGAGTCAGGTTGCGAAATCGGAATGGAAGCCTGTAGTGGCGCTCATCACTGGGCCCGACTGCTGCAGGCAAAGGGATTTACAGTCAAGCTGATTGCTCCGCAGTTCGTCAAACCCTACGTCAAGAGCAACAAGAATGATGCGAACGATGCCGAGGCGATTTGCGAGGCGATGAGCCGGCCGAACATGCGCTTTGTAGAGGTCAAAACCGTCGAGCAGCAGGACATTCAGGCTGTTCACCGGGTACGTTCGGGATTGATGGAAGAACGCAAGGCGAAAGCGAACCAGCTTCGTGGCCTGGCATCGGAATACGGATTGGTAGCGCCAAGGGAGTTGCTACACCTGAGGTCGGCGATCCCTCGATGGATCGAGGACGAAGATAACGGGCTGAGCGAACGTTTCCGAGGGCTCTTGCGCGGCCTATGGCGCGACATCATGTCCCTTGACGAGCGCGTTGAAGAACTCGACCGTGAGATCGAACAGATTGCTCGGCACGATCCGGTAGCAATGCGCCTGCAAAAAGTACGCGGCATTGGCCCTCTTACCGCAACGGCTCTGCTGGCAACGGTCGGGGACGCAAGTCAGTTTGCCAGCGGTCGGGAGATGGCTGCTTCATTTGGGCTCACGCCCAGGCAAAACAGCTCGGGAGGAAAGGAACGATTGCTCGGCATTAGCAAGCGTGGAGATGCCTATCTGCGCAGCTTGCTCGTGCATGGCGCGCGAGCAGTTATCCGAACGGCCCAGACCAAGACAGATCGACTGAGCACATGGGTAATGCGTATTGCGACAACCCGGCATCCAAATATTGCCGCGGTTGCGCTGGCAAACAAGACGACACGCATCGCCTGGGCAATGCTGACTAAAGGAACTGACTACCAACCGCAAGCCGCATAAGCACTGCTGTAGAAGTATCTGAAGAACAATCCGAACCACGATTGCATGACAAGCCGCATGATGGCCAACAGGTCGAACCGGCGCTGACAAAACCCGATAACGTCTGAGGCCTTTGAGCCCGTCATTGCGATAGGGAGTCAGCGTGCGAATAGCCCATCAGGGTCCAGCACCTCGAGCAGGTGCAGTAGTACGAGACCGGATATACGTGAGCAGTCGTACCTCACGGCCTGAAAGCGGATTGTTTGCAAAAGAGGAGGCGTCCATATACGGACGTACGAGTTTCAGCGAGGTGAGGCCGCCTCGCGCACGTGCCACAACACGCCGGCAGGATCGCAAAATTGCATCATGACCCCGCCCTCCTGCTCATGTGGAGCAGAAAGAACCATGGCTACACCGCCGTAACGATTAAGCAAATCGAGGCCGTCCAGATGCAGAGCCCACGCATGAATGTCTTCCACATACAGGCATAACATGCTGTTCGCCGCCCATGTCTCTACATAGTAGTCCTGCAGCCAAAAGCCATAATCCTGCATGACAAATTGTGTCGATTTACCGGTCGCGGCGGCCTTAGTAAAGCCAATATCTTCATAGAACCTGCTGCTCAACCGGAAATCCTTGGCCGGAACAAACGCCATCACATTTTTAATCTGGAGATTAGTTGTTTAGTTTCGTGTGATCATGTTCCGCGTCGTAGCTGGCCTTTGTTTCGTGCAAAGGCTATGCTGGCTGACTTGATTGCTGGGTTCAGCAGTCCCAGTGATCAATCCCACCAGGAGCAGTTTGCAGCATGAGTTCACGCATCCA